>NZ_VOBM01000105.1:0-904 GCF_008370005.1 Pseudomonas sp. ANT_J28 | reverse complement strand
GCCTGAAAGTGTCCGGATGGCCGTGGAATCGGTGTCCGGATGCTCGTGGAATGAGTGTCCGGATCAGCGTGGAATCAGTGTCCGGATGTTGGTGGAATGGGTGTCCGGATGGTCATGGAATCCCCACCCTGAATTTGGCAAGTCACCTAATCGATGAGTTGGAGGCGATAAACCTCCAAGGGATTCCTATGTCCGCAACAAGTCTGATTCAACCAACTAAGCACGACTTTAGCGATATTCAGGATAAGGCCACTTGGGCGTTTGGGGTTCTTTCGGCCATGCACGGTTCCGAACTGGCAGCCCAGCAACTATTCCTCGAACACGAAGCGTACACACTGGGAGAAGAACGTTTTCACAAGACTCTTGAGCGTCAAATGGAGCGTGGTGAATTTGCAGATAATGCGGTCGCTACGCCTGTCTTGTCCGCGCTGGTCCCAATGATGGCCGTGGCGTTTGATAATTGGGTCGAGCATCAGGTAACAAAAGTTCGCCGAAAGCACGTAGGACTTCAGTTCTTTCAAATGGTGAGGTCTGAAAGTGTTGCTGCAATCACCGTCAAGACTGTTCTGAACATCATCTCCAAAAAGGGACCCCAGAACATTCAGACCGTGGCGGTGTTCCTGGGGCGTGCCCTTGAAGAAGAAGCCCGCTTTGGTCGCATCCGTGAGCAAGAGGCCGACCACTTCAACAAGCGCATACGTAAGGAACTCAACAAGCGCAATGGCCACACCTATAAGGTCAAATACCTTGAGAAGGTTGAGGCGCACATGCAGGAGGCCTGCAGTGGTCTAATTTCCCCGGACACCCCGATAGGTGGAAAATACACCTATTGAGGAGTTCTCCATGACCGACAAACGCAAAGTATTCGACGACAGCTTCAAGCTGGAAGTTGTAAAGATGATCA
>NZ_VOBM01000104.1:0-997 GCF_008370005.1 Pseudomonas sp. ANT_J28 | reverse complement strand
GCCATTGAACTGGCGTGGCGGGCAGTTGATCACCAAAACGCTTCTCCACGCTTTCCAACATCAAGTCGCGGATATCATCGCCGCTGTACCCGGTCGGGCTCGCGACCCAGCCGATGGCTTCGCGATCACAGCAATCGAGGGCGAAGGTCACGCTCAGTTTGGCGCCGTCCTCACAACGGAACTCAAAGCCGTCCGAGCACCAACGCGTATCGCTGGTTTCCACCGCAATACGGCCTTCGTGCCGACGCGGCACGCCGGGCTGTTTGATCCGGCGTTCAAGCAGCAGATTGTGATCACGCATGACCCGGTAAACCCGTTTCACGTTGATCGCGGGCAGCGACCGCTTTTCACGTGCACGACGCAGCAGTCCCCAGACGCGACGGTATCCATAGCTGGGCAGTTCGCTGACCTCTTGCTGGATTTCAGCGACCAGCTCTACATCGGTCACAGGCCTGCTTCGCCGTACTTTGGGCGATACCGATTGCTTGATTCGAACCGTTAATTGCGAGCGCGCCACACCGAGACATTCGCTGACCAGCTTCACTGGTCGTCCCCCGGCAACAAGGGTGAGTGCGCAATCCATTTTCGCGACCGGGCGATCTCCACGGCCTCTTTGAGGATTTCGGCTTCCATCGTTTTCTTGCCCAGCATCCGTTGCAGCTCACGGATCTGCTTGAGCGCATCGCTCAACTCGGAGGCAGGCACCACGGCTTCGCCTGCACTGACCGCCGACAGGCTGCCGTCCTGGTACAGCTTGCGCCACAGGAACAGCTGGTTGGCATTGATGCCGTTGCGCCGAGCGACGACCGACACACTTTGTCCTGGCTCAAGGCTCTCGCGAACCATGGCCAGCTTTTGCTCTGGGCTCCAGCGGCGCCGCCGCTCCTGGCCCAAAAGCTCCCCACTCTTATCGTTGCTGTTAGTCATAAACATAACCGTTTGCCTATCCCTTATCGTAAGGGGGAAACGGTGTCCTGTCTTTCATGGGGCTCGTTCA
>NZ_VOBM01000103.1:0-1009 GCF_008370005.1 Pseudomonas sp. ANT_J28 | reverse complement strand
GGTACAACAGTATGAGGCCGAGAAGTTGGGGCAAGCCGGGATCGGCAAGCCGCTGACCTCTGAGCAACAGCGTATTCGCCAGTTGGAGCAAGAAAACCGTCAGCTCAAGATGGATAACGATGTATTAAAAAAAGCCACCGCCTTCTTTGCCCGCGAGCTGAAGTAACGTACCGCTTGGTTCGGCAGCTGCAACAGAAGGCTTATTCGGTGGCGTATGTGTGCCGTTTGTTGGGGGTTAGTCGATCCGGCTTCTACGAGGCCAACAAGCGCGCTGAGGCTCCTGCATCGATCTGCCCCGTTGCTCTGCAACTCAAGGCGTCGTTTGCTGAAAGTGGCGGCTGTTATGGCAGTCGCCCATTGCGTAAAGCGTTACGCGCAAAGGGTATGGAAGTAGGCATTTACAAGATTCGCCGCATGATGCGCGTCAACGGCCTGCGTTCGGCCTGGAAGCGTAAATTTGTGCACACCACCGACAGCAAACATGACCTGCCGATTGCTGAAAATGTATTGAACCGCCAATTTGAACCCGAGGCGGCGAACAAGGCCTGGGTAGCAGACATTACCTACATCCGAACCCGCAGTGGCTGGTTGTATCTGGCTGTGGTGCTGGACTTGTTCTCACGCAAGGTAGTGGGCTGGTCAATGGCGCCGAACATGCCCGCTGAACTGGTGTGCAGTGCAATGCAGCTGGCGGTTGCTCAACGTCAACCGCCACCCGGCTTGATCGCCCACTCGGATCGCGGCAGCCAGTACGCGAGTGCGAGCTACAGAGCGCTGCTGGCAAGAAGTGACATGCAGCAAAGCATGAGCCGTAAAGGTAACTGCTGGGATAACGCAGTGATGGAGCGCTTCTTCCTGAGCTTGAAAATGGAGCGCGTATGGCGACGTGATTACGCCAACCATGCCGAGGCGATACGCGACATCACTGAGTACATCGTTGGGTTTTACAACAACGAACGGCTGCACTCGAAACTGGGATATCTGCCACCGACCGTTTACGAACGGGCGA
>NZ_VOBM01000102.1:0-1193 GCF_008370005.1 Pseudomonas sp. ANT_J28 | reverse complement strand
GGAAGGTCTGAAGTACCCACCGATTTTTCATGCCCTCTCTGCTTGAGGTTCAAAAAATCATGAGTCGGTCGAAAAACAGGCCTTTCCTGTCCTTAATTCATGGTTCTTTCCTCTAGTCGCGCTGCTTCAGGGCGATCAGCCTGCATTACAGACGCACCTCGCCCATACCCATCAACCGTTTTCGCACCATCCACAGATTCGACAAAGCGAACAAGGTTGTCTGTTGAGCGATGTTTTTCGACAAGCCACGAAAGCGCACTTTCGTATAGCCAAACTGGCGCTTGATCACGCGAAATGGATGTTCAACCTTGGCCCGGACCTGCGCTTTCGCGTGTTCGATCTTGCGTCGCATACGCCCGATCAAACTCTTTTTGGCGTGCTTTTTATAGCTGCTCGGGCGTGCCGCAATCGACCAGATCATCTTGCGGTCCTGATGCTCTGGGCGTTTGTCCACTCCGGTGTAACCCGCATCCCCGCACACATAAGTTTCCTCGCCGTGCAGTAACTGATCGACCTGTGTCACGTCCGCTACATTGGCCGCGGTGCCCACCAGGCTATGCACCAAGCCGGATTCGGCGTCGACGCCGATGTGCGCTTTCATCCCGAAGAAATATTGGTTTCCTTTCTTCGTCTGATGCATTTCCGGGTCGCGTTTACCGTCCTTGTTCTTGGTCGAACTCGGCGCATGAATGATCGTCGCATCGACCACCGTGCCTTGGCGCAGCATCAAGCCACGGTCACCCAGATAGCCGTTGATGACCTGCAAGATTCCGCCCGCCAACTCATGTTTCTCCAACAAGCGCCGGAAGTTGAGGATCGTGGTTTCATCGGGAATCCGATCCAGACTCAACCCCGCGAACTGACGCAGAATGGTCGTTTCATACAGTGATTCTTCCATCGCCGGATCGCTGTAGCCGAACCAATTCTGCATTAGATGAACCCGCAACATAGCCATCAACGGATACGCCGGACGGCCACCTTCGCCCTTCGGATAGTGTGGCTCGATCAAGGCAATCAGGCCCTTCCAAGGCACCACCTGATCCATCTCGATCAGGAAGCGCTCGCGGCGGGTCTGCTTACGTTTTCCGGCATATTCGGCATCGGCGAAGGACATCTGTTTCATCGGGGTTCAACCGCTCAGTTTGTGCGAGGTGCGTATTTCACCAAATCTGGATGTCTTTTTCAGAGTTTCC
>NZ_VOBM01000101.1:0-1353 GCF_008370005.1 Pseudomonas sp. ANT_J28 | reverse complement strand
ACATCGTTGGGTTTTACAACAACGAACGGCTGCACTCGAAACTGGGATATCTGCCACCGACCGTTTACGAACGGGCGACGGCGTCAAAATCACCTATCGAGGTGTCCGGAATTAGTTGACCACTACACACTGACGTTCGACACCTTTGGCTTCAGCCGTGGCGCCGCAGCTGCTCGGCACTTTGCCAATGAAATCGTACGCGCCAAGCAGGGCCCTTTAGGGGATGTCCTGCGCAGCAACCCCAACGCCTACAGCGCAACTTTCAACGACCAATACAAAAGCGGCATTCACATGGGCTTTATCGGCCTGTTCGATACCGTGCCATCGATTGCCGGGTGGTCCAATTTGGGGAATATCAAAAGCCCCATCGCAACAGGCATCAAACTCTACCTCGATCGTCGTTTTTTCACAGACGTCGTCCAACTGGTCGCACGTGACGAATGCCGAGCCAACTTTGCCCTCAGTCGAATCAAACCCGCATTCCCAGAAATTAGGGTGCCCGGCGTCCATTCAGACATCGGCGGCGGCTACCTCAAAGAGGCACAAGAGTGTGTGCTGATCAGCCCCATGCAGGCGCTCGAAGTACCACTCAATACAGATGTCGTCACCACGTCGATTTACCGGGATGCGGCGAGTGTAAAAAGCCTGTGGGTCTCCCAAGGCTGGCCATCGCAGTTACTGGAGGTTGTCACACCCGCTGCGTTCGAATTACCGAATGCCCCGCAAGACCGGCTCAGCCCAGGAACAAAACGTGTCTACGCTGCGTTGCAGCTCAAGCGTCCCGTGAGTGGCATGCTTTCAAGGGTGTATCTGCGAGTGATGCATCACTTGGCGAAGGAAAAAGGCGTTCGTTTCAACGATATCCCTAATTCGCCTGATCTGGCGGTTCCAGCTGAACTTCAGGCGCTGTGTGACAGGTTTGTCGCGGGCGACTACAGCACCACACCGCAAGATGAACGACTGCTGCAACTGAAGTACATCCATACGTCCGCCAACTGGAACCACCCTTTAGGTAGAAACGATGGTAGCGGTCTAAAGGCTGTTTACATTAATGCCCCCACGCAGGACGCGATCCGCGTGCAACACCCTCATGTACCTGACTGGACGCTTTGGTAATGAAACGACTCATCATGCTACTGGGCATTTTGCTCATTGCCGGTTGCCAGGCTGCGGAACCGCTTTCATCAAAAAATGACCCTAAGTCTCAATGGTGGGAACTCGCGTTTTGGACTTGCCCCTACAAAACCGGACACCAACTCCCTGTTAATTTGATGCCGCTGCCAAGCGCCTGAACTCCCTCGGTGAGCGATAGTTCATGGCGCTGTGCGGATGCTGCTCGTTGTAGTGCTCGAA
>NZ_VOBM01000100.1:0-1360 GCF_008370005.1 Pseudomonas sp. ANT_J28 | reverse complement strand
GCAATGCTGTTCACTTAAGGATTGTTGACTAATCCTCAGGCAGCAGGAAAATCCGGAATCTGATAAGGATTCCGGATTTTTTATGTCTGTTGCTCAGGATTTAAGCGCGGTTTTGGATTTTGCTGAGCAACCGCTCTCTCGCCTTGAGGTGTTCACCGATCATATTCCTCATGATTGGATTACCGCGGCGGCCGCTCTGGCGGATAAAGCCACGATCCGACGTCGGCGCTTGCCTTCGGACGTAGTCCTTTGGCTGGTAGTCGGGATGGCACTTTTCAGAGGTGAGCCAATAGTCGAGGTCGCTCGCCGACTGAATATTTGTGCCGACGGTCTTGCTAATGAGGTGCTGTTAGCCAAAAGCGGGTTGTCGCAGGCGCGCCAGCGTCTGGGGAATCAGCCTGTCGCTTGGTTATTTCAACAGTGCGCCAATGTCTGGGGATACGAGCGCTACCCGCAAGATGACTGGCACGGTCTTCAAGTCTTTGCCGTCGACGGTGCCTTGTTTCGAACCCCGGAAACGTCGTCATTGCGGGACCATTTTGGCTCCGGCAATACCTCCTCCGATCGTCAAACCCCTTATCCGGTGCTGCGCCTTGTTGCGTTGATGAACGCACGCTCTCATATCATCGCCAACGCGGCCATCAGCCCTTACCGCAAAGGGGAGATCCCGCTGGCCAAGGACTTCATCGAGAGCATACCCAACCACTCAGTGACCCTGCTGGACAAAGGGTTTTTCAGTGCGGACCTATTGTTGAGTATCCAAAGTACTGAAAAAAACCGGCATTGGATGATTCCGGAGCGCAAGGGTACTGTTCGCACGGAAATTGAACACTACGGCGATGGTGATTACCTAGTCCAGATGAAGGTCTCGCAGCAAGCGCGTAAAAAGAACCCACTGTTGCCTGAGTACTGGCAAGTACGGGCGGTCACCTACGAGGTCGCCGGGAAAGAAAAAACCGTCTTCACCTCCCTGCCAGCCTCGCACTTTAGCGCTGAGCAGGTCGCCACCCTTTATCACGAGCGATGGGAAATCGAACTGGGTTTCAGGGATATCAAAAGCTCAATGCAAGACAATGCCTTGACCCTTCGCAGCAAGACTGTAGATCTGGTGTATCAAGAATTATGGGGGCTGTTACTGGCTTATAACGTAGTGCGTCGAGAAGCCAGTCAGGCGGCTGTAGCTCATAAGCGGGCTCCCAGCGAGGTGAGTTTCAAGTTTGCCTGTCAGCACATCGCCAGCCATCTAGTGGTCATGGCCGGAGCGGTCTCGCCCTCACACACGCCAAGACGCCTGGACGAGCTTCGCGGCAGCATTGGTGTGCTCTTTATAGTAAAACGCCCCAGGCCTGCGAGGCCTAGG
>NZ_VOBM01000099.1:0-1381 GCF_008370005.1 Pseudomonas sp. ANT_J28 | reverse complement strand
AATAATGAAATGGCTACCCCCGCCGCCCCCTGTGATCGCCCACTAAGCTTTCACAGGGGGCTCACCGGAGACCGTTGCCATGAACAAAGTAGCTATTGCCGCCATCGACCTGGGAAAACACACCTTTCACCTGCATGCGCAGGATGATCGTGGACATGTGCTCTGCCGCAAAAAATTTACACGCACCGCGCTTTTTCAGCATCTGGCGAATGTCGAGCCTTGCACCGTCGTGATGGAAGCCTGTGGCGGCGCCCACTTCATGGCGCAGGAGCTCGCAAAACTGGGACATACGCCCAAACTCATTGCTCCTCATCTCGTGCGCCCCTACGTGAAAAGCAACAAAAACGACTTTGCTGATGCCGAGGCGATCTGCGAGGCAGCGACTCGCCCGACGATGCGTTTTGTACCGCCCAAAACCCAGGCCCAGCAAGTGCTGGCCATGTCCAACTCGATACGCGATTCGTTCATCAAAGACCGCACTGCGGCCGTCAATCGGATTCACGCAGCCCTTCTGGAGGTGGGCGTCAGCCTGGCCTGCGGCTTCCAAGCCATCCGAGAGCTTCCAGCGTTGCTTGAGGCAAGTTCATTTTCTGAACGCATCAAGAAAAATCTGATGCTGCTGCATGGGCACTTCAACTACCTGGACGGGCAGGTTAAAAAACTGGACAAGGACGTGGAATGCCAGGCCGCTGAAGATGATCTGGCAACGCGCTTGATGACCATACCGTGTGTCGGGCCGATCACCTCCAGCGCCCTGGCTGCCGAGCTGGGCGATGGCAAACAGTTCAAATGCGGCCGAGGCTATGCGGCGTCGATCGGGCTGGTACCTAAACAACACGGCACGGGCGACAAGACCGTGCTGCTGGGCATCAGCAAGCGTGGCGATCGAAACCAGAGACGCCTGCTCATCCAGTGCGCCCGTGTTTACTTGATACAGCTGGAACGACAGAAAGGAGCCTTGGCGGACTGGGTCCGCCAGCTATTGGCGTCCCGCCATCACTCCAATCTCGTGGTCTGTGCGTTGGCCAACAAGCTGGCAAGAATCGCCTGGGCGATTGCGGCCCATCACACTGAATTCGATGCAGGGCCAAGCGCGATGAACGCCTGACCCTGCTGTCACCCGAGCACCACCCACCTGGTTTTGCGATGCTGGATAACAGATGACGTGAACGGCCAACCGGCCTGACGACAACCCTGAGCTCCCACACGGCTGAAAGGCCGTTCAAATAGTTAGGATCGTCGGGCATCGATTCTCATCGAGGCGCGGGGCTACAACCCCACTCAGACGCCGGATAGATGAAAGCAAGCCAAACACGACATCAAAAACAGTATTGCAGAAAAGGGGGTAACCATAGATGTGGGAGCGGGCTTGCTCGCGAAG
>NZ_VOBM01000098.1:0-1412 GCF_008370005.1 Pseudomonas sp. ANT_J28 | reverse complement strand
CGCCACGGTGGCAGTCTAAACAGCCAACGACAGCGAGGGCGAGTCCATGAAAAATCATAGTTCGATTGATCAATCCCTGTCTTCTTCCGATTTGTCGGCCTGCACAACCGTGGCGGTCGATCTGGCCAAGCAGGTCTTTCAGGTCGCTGGCGAAGACGTCCTCGGCCAAGTGCACTACGAGCAGCGGATCAAGTCTCGCGAGGCGTTTTATGAATTTCTCCGCCAGTTGCCGCCTCATGTCGTGGTTTTGATGGAGACCGGTCCGGGTGCTCAAGCCTGGGCCCGGCAGCTGCAAAACCAAGGCAATCTGGCGCGGATTCTTCCAGCCGGTTTGGTGGCCACACATCGCAGCGGGCCTAAAAATGATCGCAACGATGCGCTGGCAATTCTGCGGGCTGGTCGCGATGAAAAAATCTGCGCAGTACCGGTCAAAAGCGTCGCAGCGCTGGCAATGCAGGCGCTGCATCGCGCCCGTCAGGGCTATGTGCGTCGGCGCACGGCAGTAAGTAATCAGATGCGCGGCCTGCTGCTTGAGCACGGCGTGGCCTTGGCGCAGGGCGATGTTGCGATCAGCCAGAAAATTCCGCGGATACTGGAAGATGCTACCCAGCCAGTGCCGGGCCTGCTGCGTGAACTGATCGACGAACTGTTGGCCGAGTGGCGCCATTTGGGCGAGCGCATCAGCGTGCTGACGGGACGCCTGGAAGTGGCTGCCAACGCCGACATGACGGCGAAGCGACTGATGACTGTGCGCGGCATCGGCCCAGTCACGGCCACGGCACTGGTGGCCAAGGAAACCAAGCCTGAGCGATTTCCCAATGCCCGCAAGTTTGCCGCGTACTTTGGCATGGTGCCTGACCAGCACAGCAGCGGGAATACGGTCCGGCTGGGGGACATGACCAAGCGAGGTGATGTTTATTTACGCAGCCTGATGATCCAGGGAGCCCATGCGGTGCTGCAACAACTACGACCTGATTCCCAGCAACCCGATGACCGCCGTTTGTTACGCTGGATGAGCCGGCTGGGCCGTAAGGAGGCTGCGATCAGGCTAGCCAACCGCAACCTGCGAATCGTCTGGGTGCTTTTACAGAATGACCAGACTTATCGTCGCCACGCTGGTGATGGCCAGCAAGCGACGATGAGCCACTGAGTAACAGAGTTCTGCCACCGAGGTACTAACTGTCCGACCCTTTGCTGAAAAAAAATTGACCCCAGGTAAGACCGGCGTGGATTGATGCCTAAGCTGCTACTGGCCTTCGAGGCCTGACTGTAATCGGCATACCACGAGCTCTTCCAATTTTGGCCAGAAGCCGAAGACGGCTTCTTCGAATAGGCCTGATACATAGATGCAACGGGGCGGCGGTTTTTCAAAAGCGGGTAGACAGTGGGGGCGAGTCCATACATAGCAGCTG
>NZ_VOBM01000097.1:0-1467 GCF_008370005.1 Pseudomonas sp. ANT_J28 | reverse complement strand
TTGATCTTGATCCGGAAAAAACAAGATCAAAAGATCGCAGCCTCGTTGCACTCGACAGCTCCTACAGAAGCCGATTTTCGTGGTTATTTACCGAGCTTCACCCGAGTCCAGCCGCGGGTCATCACCCGCTGAACGCCGATCGGCATATCCGGAATGGCATACAACGTCGCCATCACAGCCTGCGACGGATACGACCCCGGATCGTCCCGAATCGCTTCATCCACCAAAGGCGTGGCCGCCGCGTTGGCGTTGCTGTAGCCGATGTTGTTGGTGATCTCGGCGATGACGTCCGGGCGCATCAGGAAGTTCATGAACAGGTAAGCGTTCTCGACGTTCGCTGCGTCCCGGGGGATTGCGACCATGTCGTAGAAACTGCCCGCGCCTTCCTTGGGAATGCTGTAATCGACCTTCACCTTATCGCCAGCTTCTTGGGCGCGCGCCTTGGCTTGCAGTACATCACCGGAGTAACCGACCGCCACGCAGATGTTGCCGTTGGCCAGGTCCGAGATGTATTTCGAGGAATGGAAGTACGCCACCGAAGGACGAATCTTCATGAACAGCGCTTCAGCTTCGGCAATCTGCTCCTTGTTCTGCGAGTTCACCGGGTAACCCAGATAGTGCAGGGCGGCCGGGAGCATTTCCGTCGGCGAATCAAGGAAACTGATGCCGCATGCTTTCAGCTTGGCGGCGTTTTCCGGTTTGAACAGCAAGTCCCAGGAGTTGGTCGGTGCATTGCTGCCGAGCACTTCCTTGACCTTGTCCGGGTTGAAGCCGATGCCGATCGAGCCCCACATGTACGGGAAGGCGTGACCGTTATTCGGGTCGCTGGCGGAAGCATTTTTCAGCAGGACCGGGTTGAGGTTTTTCCAGTTCGGCAGCTTCGACTTATCCAGTTCCTGATAGACGCCAGCCTTGATCTGCTTGGCCAGGAAACTGTTGGACGGCACGACGATGTCGTAGCCGGATTTACCGGCGAGCAGCCGTGCCTCAAGGGTTTCATTGCTGTCAAACACATCGTAGGTCACGCGGATGCCGGTCTCGTCTTCGAACTTCTTGACGGTGTCCGGGGCGATGTAATCCGACCAGTTGTAGACGCGCAGTACCTTGTCATTGGCCTGGGCGCCGGTGGCCATTGCGCCCAATAAGGACAGTGTCAGCAGAGTCCTGCCAAACATTTTCATCGGTACAACTCCATTCTTTTTTATTCAGATACGCAAAACAATTGCAGTCTTGGGGCACCCCTTGTAGCAGCTGGCGAAGCCTGCGTTCGGCTGCGAAGCAGTCGTAAAACCTGCGAATTCAATCTTCCTGAAAGAACTGCAGTGTCTGAATTCACGACTGCTTCGCAGCCGAACGCAGGCTTCGCCAGCTGCTATGTATGGACTCGCCCCCACTGTCTACCCGCTTTTGAAAAACCGCCGCCCCGTTGCATCTATGTATCAGGCCTATTCGAAGAAGCCGTCTTCG
>NZ_VOBM01000096.1:0-1943 GCF_008370005.1 Pseudomonas sp. ANT_J28 | reverse complement strand
GTATCCGCTCCATGAACCACACCTACCGCCAGACTACCGCCTCGTTTACCGTGGCATCTCTGGCGAGCAATTCCACGGCAACAACGCTTCGTAGTCGGCCACCGACTGCGCATGCGGCAGTCGTTCCAGTACGTGGCGCAGCCACGTGTAGGGCTCTTGGCCGTTGACCTTGGCGGTCTCGACCAAGCTGTAAATCTGCGCGCTGGCGGTGGCGCCATTGCGCGTATCGCTGAAAAGCCATGCCTTGCGTCCGATCACAAACGGCTTTATCGCTCGTTCGGCGGCGTTGTTGTCGATCGGTAAAAAACCAGCCTCCACGTAACGCTCCAGCCGGCTCCAGTTGTTGGCCAGATAATTCACGGCCTTGCCCAGCACGCTTTGTGGCATCACCTGCGGCTGCGTTTTCTCCAGCCAGTTTTTCAGTTGGTTCAGGATCGGCAGGCTCTTTTCCTGACGGCCAGTAAAACGCTGTTCATCGCTGACGTCCTTGAGTTCACGCTCGATGCCGTACAGCTTGTTGATCATCGTCAGCGCGATATCGGCACGCCCGGTCTTGCCCTTAGGCTGCACTTTTTGCGCGTCCACGAACTTGCGTCGCGCATGAGCCATGCACGCCAGACGCTCCACGCCCGGTTGCAACGCCAACGCGTTATAACCGGCGTAATCGTCGGTCATCACATAGCCGCGATAACTTTCCAGCAGGCGCAACGGCACCTCCTGCGCACGGCTGGACGTGTAGTCGAACAACACGACTTTGCGATCCGGGGGCCCACTGGCCTGTACCCACATCCAGGATTGGCTGGTCGGGTCGCGATCTGGTTCTTTAAGCACTTGGACGCGGGTTTCATCGCAGTGGATGACCGGACTTTCCAGTAATCGGTCACGCATCAGATTCAACAGTGGTTGCAGATGTTCGCCGCACTGGATCACCCAGCGAGCCAGTGTTTGCCTTGGGATATCAATGCCATGTCGGCTCAATACCGTTTCGAAACGGTGCAGCGGCAAACCATCTACATATTTTGTCGTTAACAACATGGCCAAAACGCTTGGACTGGCCATGCTCTTTTCAATCAACTGCGCAGGTTTGTCAGCGGTGACAGGAGCCGTTTCACAGCCACGGCAACCGTAGACCTTGCGGATATGTTTGATGACGCGGATCTGCATCGGCACGATGTCCAGCTGTTCGCTGGTTTCTTCACTGATCACATGCTTGCGGCAACCGCAGGCACAGGTCAGTTCGTGTTCAGGCAGTTCGTGGATGACTTCGATACGCGGAAGATCAGCCGACAGCGGCTTGCGCTTACCGCGACGTGGAGTCGGAGCGACAACCTCTTCGTCGGCGTCGCCGACCAGAGTTATCGGCTCGCTTTCAGGCTCGTTGAACAGCGCCAGTTGCGGCGTATTGGGTTCAACGGTCTGTTCGGACTTGCGACCGAACAAACGGTCGCGCAAAAGCTTGATCTGTTCTTTCAGATCGACGATATGAGTCTGGTATACCTCAGCCGTTACCTGCTGACGATTGAATGCCTCAAGCAACATTTGCTTGAGCAAGGCAGGGTCATCAGGAAGGTCTTCGGGCATTAAATTCATGCCCGGATTATACCCATCAGGCGACGAATCTTGGAGTCAGAACTTGATGTGGTCGGTTGCGCCACAGATCAAAACCGTCGAGCAACCAATTCAGTTCCTGAACGCTTAACACGATGGCTTCCTCGGTGGCGTCGGGTGATGTTTTGAAGCGCTCTGACTCGAGACGCTTGAGCCAAAGGCAAAAGCCGTTGCGCTCCCAGTAGAGGATTTTCACTCGATTACGGTGGCGATTCAGAAAAACAAAAAGCACGGGGTCGAACACGGCGACTTTAATATCCAGCTCGACCAGCGCAGCCAGGCCATCGATGGACTTTCGGAAGTCCACGGGCTTGGGGTAGAGGTACACTTTTTCG
>NZ_VOBM01000094.1:0-2317 GCF_008370005.1 Pseudomonas sp. ANT_J28 | reverse complement strand
CGGCAACAGGGACTTCAGACTAACAATGCAAACCTGCGTCGCTGCGCTCCGACTGCCTGTCCGAATGAGCGTGGAATGAGTGTCCGGATGTTGGTGGGCTGAGTGTCCGGATGGCGTGGAATCCGCATTCAGGGCGCAGAAGCTCGCAAAGAGAACTTAAGAAGTCTCTAAGGGTTAAGGCTCATGGTGTTGGCAATGCGAGGCGCGCTACTCAGAAGCTGGCAAGGTTGTATAAGCCAATTGTGACTACTGAGATTAATACAGCGCGTTTGTTTAGTTACCCGTCAAAGGGCTTCTACTCGATTCGCGCCACGCGTCCGACAGTATTCAACCCACCCGAGGTACAAACGGCGAATCCTTGAGACTCCCCGTTTAATCTGTTTAGCCTCTTCTTGAGAAGCCAGAAGCGCATCAAACGGATGAATAGGCAGGCGGTAGAGAGCTGCGTGGAGCCCTGAGAACTCGCGCTCATCACCACGGGACCAATGGAACAGCGCGGCCTTTAGAAGGTGGTGTCCGACCTCCTGCATGGTGTCCGTGAGGAACTGGAAGTACATGCGGCCATGGTCATCGCGCTTGATGTCCACGCGGAGCCAGAGACGGCCACGGCGGTTCGTAACGTACTGAGCAAGGCCGGTCTTTAAGGTGTCCTGCATGGCCGCGAGGATGTTGTTTGCGACCGCTGCTGAAGTGAAGTTCGTCAGGTTGAAGATGGTGTTCATGTGATGGAAACGCCCCTGTAGGTGGTCTATTGAGTCTCATTGCGTGTGGTAGCATGAGATTGTGGAAAGTGTTTTAGTAGCAAGATGTACAGAGTACATGTACTATTTACACAATCCAACCACTTTCTGAGGCATCTTATGGATATTGCTGAACGCGCCGCCCTGCTACTGCATCGGGCGCTTTTAGGGGACCTTGCAAGCGCGGGAGATGTCCCTTACGTACGCTGGCAGAACGTAAAGCGCGGTCGCGCGCGCATGGGGCTGGAAGAGATAGAGATATTGGGGCGAGTGTTTCCAGCCTATCGTTGGTGGCTGTTAACTGGAGAGGATGGGAAGCCTACAGGACCCTTTGAGTCTCCTGTAGGCTCTGCGGACATAAGAGAAGAGAACTAAACCAAGCTGTGTGTATTTGACGACATATTGGCAGCTCAACGCAGAGACTCGGCTGTGCATGAGGCTGATTGTCGTCCATGGCTTTGGCCGAGTCGAAGCTTGTGCATTCCACGCACCGCAAGAACGCTACAAGGCTCTAACCAGTTCCTCAGCCATGCGCCGCACCTGCACTGCCCTACCCGACCCGTAGAGGTCAAAGGTGATTGAGCCTGAGCTGTGTCCTAAGATGCTCTGAGCTGCCCCCAAAGGAACCTCTGCGGCCTTCATGGCCCCTGCAAGGTGATGCCTCAGCGAGTGGAATGACTGCCCTGTGTTCGTCTCTGTACCGAGAACGTCACGGATGAGCTGATTGAGCATTCCAGTGAAACCGCTGGAGGACATCTTGAAGAGCCTCCCGTCTGCTGCCTCAGCGAAAGCCAGGAGCGAGTCAACGTCCACACCATGCATGGGCACCACCGGCACTATTCGAGCGCTGAATTTATTCTTGAGGGTTTTGCCACCGTCAGCGTTGAGGTCCATCACCAACTGTTCATCAACCTTCTTGAAGTCCTCAGTGGTGACCTGATAAATCTCCCCAATACGAGCCCCTGTGACCACACCCAGACTCAACGCCCAACGCTGCCATGATGAGGTGGGGAGCTTGTTAGCGTATGCCATCAAGTCAGCTACCTGAGTCGTAGTGAACGCACCACGCTCGCTTTCAGAGCCCTTACGGATTTGGAGTCCCTTACCAAATGTCTTGGTGAGGTAACCGTTATCTTCACCCCACGTCATCACCGACGAGAGTTCGATGAGTATCTTATTGACGGTAGATGGCTTACGACCTTCCATGAGGCGAGCTTTGAGGTCTGTCATGTCCTTACGGGTGTGAGTGCGTAGGTCCAACGTACCAAGCATCCCCGCCAGAGTCCCATAGCACCCTTTCTTATTCTTGAGGGTCGCTGTCTGCCAGTCCGCTTGGCGCTCATCCATGTGGAGCTTGTAGAGCTTCTCAAAGGTAATCCCTTCGCCTACAACTGGGGGAGCGGTACGAGTGGTGTCGGTCGAAGTTGGTGTTGTAGTGCGGATGGTGGGCGTGCAGTGGTCTAATTTCCCCGGACACCCCGATAGGTGGAAAATACACCTATTGAGGAGTTCTCCATGACCGACAAACGCAAAGTATTCGACGACAGCTTCAAGCTGGAAGTTGTAAAGATGATCAA
>NZ_VOBM01000093.1:0-2420 GCF_008370005.1 Pseudomonas sp. ANT_J28 | reverse complement strand
GTATGCGTCCGGGCATCACGCCTTGCCTGATTAGACCGGCTGCCACCTATGCGGCAGCAACTGATCGATTTCACTCGCGCGCTGCGTCGGCAGGCGCGTGAGGACATCTTTTAGATACGCGTACGGATCATGCCCATTCAGCCGCGCAGACTGGATCAAACTCATAATCGCCGCCGCTCGTTTGCCGCTGCGCAACGACCCTGCAAAGAGCCAGTTCTTGCGTCCAAGAGCCCACGGCCGGATCTGGTTCTCCGCCCAATTATTGTCAATGGGTACGGCCCCGTCATTGAGGTAGCGCGACAGCGCTGCCCAGCGTTTCAGGCTGTAATCCAGCGCTCTGCTGATGGCTGAACCTTCAGGCACGAGATCGCGCTGGGCCATCATCCAGGCATGCAGCATATCCATCACCGGTACGGCTTTTTCTTGCCGTATTCGGCGCCGTAAATCCGGCTCTAGGTCGCGCACTTCACGCTCGATTTCGTACAGCAACTGGATGTAGCGCAGGGCCTGTTCGGCGAGCATGCTCTTGTTGGTCGCGTGCAGTTCGAAGAACTTGCGTCGCGCATGGGCCATGCATCCGATCTCGGTCACGCCGAGTGCGAAGCTGGCCTTGTAGCCGCCAAAATCGTCACAGACCAGCTTGCCCTTCCAGTCTTGCAGGAAGTTGCGAGCATGCTCACCGGCTCGGCTGGGGCTGAAGTCGTAAACGACTGCCGCTGTTTCGCAGAATTGGCTGGTGGCGTAAGCCCAAACATAAGAGCGATGGGTTTTCTTTGAGCCCGGCACGAGCATCTGCACGGGTGTTTCATCGGCATGAATAACCTGCTGCCCAAGCACTACGTCGCGCAGTGCATCGACCAGAGGTTGCAGCTGCACCCCAGTCACACCAACCCATTGAGCCAAAGTTGAACGTGGAATCGCCAAGCCGGCACGACCGAAAATCGATTCCTGACGGTAAAGAGGCAGATGGTCAGCAAACTTCGCGATCATGACGTGGGCAAGTAACCCGGCAGTCGGGATTCCCTTATCGATGACCTGCGCCGGAACCGGCGCCTGGATCAGCGTTTCGCAGTCATCACAGACCCACTTGCCACGGACATGGCGCTCAACGGTAAACACGCCGGGCGTGTAGTCCAGCTTTTCGCTGACGTCCTCACCGATACGCTTGAGTGCGCAGCCACATGGGCAGTGAGTGTTGTCCGGTTCGTGATGGATTAGCGTGCGTGGAAACTCTGCCGGCAAAGCAGTGCGTTTGGGCTTTTGCTTTTTCTCGGTTGGAGCCAGCACTGTTTGCAAGGCTTGAAGCTCTGCTTCAATCGCCGCGATATCGGTATCGATCAGGTCATCGAGCAAGCTGGCCTGCTCAGGATTCATCTGCTCGCTGCGCTTGGCAAACTTCAAACGCTTGAGTTGTGCGATCTCGTGGGTGAGCTTCTCGATAACCGTTTGATCACGGTTGATCTTCTTGCCCATCGTCTCGACCGTCTTACCCAGTGTGTCGACTTGATGGTCGAGCGTCTCGACACGCTGTATCAACTGCGCCGCCAAAGCGCGCAGTTGTTCAGGGGTAAGGTGGTCGAGGTTGGGGAGCGAAGTCATGGCGCCGATTTTGCCAGAGCAAGTAGTTCGCGGCGATAGACCGATAGGCTAATGGCAGCCGTTAAAGCAGTGTGATCGCACCGCCGGAGCCGGCGCGTTGCCATGGCAGACCCAACACCAGAGCCTGGAGTTGTTCGGTATCCAACTCCATTTCAGAGCCTTGGCGAATGCCTGGCCAATGGAACTTGCCTTGATTCAAACGCCGAGCCGCCAGCCAGATCCCGAAGCCGTCATGCACCAGAACTTTCATGCGCGTGGCGCGGCGGTTGGCGAACAGATAAGCACAGTGCGGCTTCGCCGCACCAAACACCGCGATCACTCTGGCCAATGCCGTCTCGGTACCGGCGCGCATGTCCATCGGCTCGGTGGCGAGCCAGATGGAATCGATGCGGATCATAGGACAAGCCCTCGGACAAAGCGGGCGCATCCGTCAGGGTCGGAAGTTGGCCATTTCACGATTAGCGATTGCTCGCCAAGCGGCAGCTCAATGATCGCCGATGCTTCGGTCTTTTGTTTTGGTTCAACCGGCGCGACTTTCAAAGGAATGAAAGCTGGCAGCGCGACTGCCTGCTGATCACGGTAAAGCGGTATCCACCGGCGAACGACATTGGCATTAATCCCGTGACTCATCGCAATAGCTGCCACGGAAACACCGGGCTGCTCGCACTCTTGGACGACTTGGGTCTTGAAGGATTTCGGGTATGACTTACGTTGGCGCATGACGATCCTGGCATTAAGGGTAATTGCGTCCGCTTAAAAATACGCGGACACAATCGCCCTTATTGCTCGGGCTCGGAAGGTGTGTTCCCCGGCCCCTTACG
>NZ_VOBM01000092.1:0-2564 GCF_008370005.1 Pseudomonas sp. ANT_J28 | reverse complement strand
TGGGGATTCCATGACCATCCGGACACCCATTCCACCAACATCCGGACACTGATTCCACGCTGATCCGGACACTCATTCCACGAGCATCCGGACACCGATTCCACGGCCATCCGGACACTTTCAGGCAGGCAGCAACGCAGGATTATTCACTACCATCGACCTCTTTTTTCGAAGCGAAGAGGTCGTCGTGGAGCGTTTATCCATGCGTAAAATCCGAGAGGTACTACGCCTAAAGTTCGACGCCGGCCTGTCCGTGCGCAAGATCGCCAAAAGTTTATCCATTGGCCATTCAAGCGCGGGAGACTACCTTTGCCGGTTCGCAGCCAGTGGGCTTCAGTGGCCCATCGATATCTCTGATGCGGAGCTGAACCGACGCCTGTTTCCGCCGGCAGTACCGGTGCCGAGCGACCAGCGCCCGATGCCTGACTGGGCTTGGGCGCATGCCGAGTTGCGCCGCCCCGGCGTAACTCTGGCCCTGCTTTGGCAAGAGTACCGACTCGCTCACCCGCAAGGCTTCCAATACAGCTGGTTCTGCGAGCACTACCGCCTCTGGGCCGCCAAGGTCGACGTTGTCATGCGCCAGGAGCACCGTGCCGGCGAAAAGCTGTTCGTCGATTACGCCGGACAGACCGCGCCCATTATCGACCGACAGACCGGTGAAATCCGTCAGGCCCAGATCTTCGTCGCCGTCCTCGGCGCGTCCAGCTACACCTTCGCCGAGGCCACTTGGTCGCAGAAACTGCCCGACTGGCTGGGCTCGCACGCCCGCTGTTTTGCTTTTTTCGGCGGCACATCGCAGATCCTGGTGCCCGATAATCTGCGCAGTGGCGTCACCAAGGCGCATCGCTACGAGCCGGACATCAACCCCAGTTACCGCGATCTCGCCGAGCATTACGGCGTAGCCGTACTGCCCGCGCGTTCGCGTAAACCCAAGGACAAAGCCAAGGTTGAAGTGGGTGTGCAAGTGGTCGAGCGCTGGATCCTGGCAGTGCTGCGCAACCGCCAGTTCTTCTCGCTCGGAGAACTCAACACGGCAATCAGCCTGCTGCTCGAACGCCTCAATCAAAAGCCCTTCAAGAAGCTGCCCGGCTCACGCCGCTCGGCCTTCGAGACCATCGACCAACCCGCACTGCAACCGCTACCAGAACATCCGTATGTCTACGCCGAATGGAAAAAGGTGCGGGTGCACATCGACTACCACGTCGAGGTCGAGGGCCATTACTACTCGGTGCCGTACCAGCTGGTGAAGCACCAACTCGAAGTGCGGTTGACCGCGCAGACCGTCGAGTGTTTCCACGCCAACCAGCGGGTGGCCAGCCATCTGCGCTCGCCGCACAAAGGCCGCCACACCACCCAAACCGAGCACATGCCCAAAAGTCACCGCGAACATGCCGAATGGACGCCGCAGCGACTGATCCACTGGGCTGAGCAGACCGGGCCGAACACCGCTGGTGTAATCGCCTACATCCTCGAACGCCGGATCCATCCGCAGCACGGCTTCCGCGCCTGCCTGGGGATCCTGCGCCTGAGCAAACAGCACGGCGACGAGCGGCTGGAAGCCGCTTGCCAGCGAGCGCTGGCACTGGGCGCGTGCAGCTACAAAAGCCTTGAATCGATCCTGCGCCAAGGGCTGGAACGGCTGCCGCTGGCCCAGCAAAACCTGCCGTTACTGCCTGAAGAACACATCAACCTGCGCGGCCCTGGCTACTACCACTGACCTGAAAAAGGAGCACCAAAATGCTGCCCAACCCGACACTCGACAAGCTGCAAACCCTGCGCCTGCACGGCATGATCAAGGCGCTTGGCGAACAACACGCAACGCCTGACATCAACGATCTCAGCTTCGACGAACGCTTCGGTCTGATGGTCGACCGCGAGCTGACCGAGCGCGAAGACGCCCGCCTGACTACTCGCCTCAAGGCCGCACGACTGCGCCATAACGCCTGCCTGGAAGACATCGACTATCGCAGTCCGCGTGGCTTGGACAAGGCCTTGATCCTGCAACTGGGCAGCGGCCAGTGGCTGCGCGACGGCCTGAACCTGATCATCGGCGGCCCAACTGGCGTAGGCAAAACCTGGCTCGCCTGCGCGCTGGCTCATAAGGCCTGCCGCGACGGTTACAGCGTGCGTTATCTGCGCTTGCCGCGCTTGATGGAAGAACTAGGCCTGGCCCACGGCGACGGCCGCTTCGCGAAACTGATGGCGGGTTATGCCAAGACCGACTTGCTGATCCTGGACGACTGGGGCCTGGCGCCGTTTACCGCTGCGCAACGGCGCGACATGCTTGAACTGCTGGACGACCGCTACGGCAACCGCTCGACGCTAGTGACCAGCCAGATGCCGGTGGACAAATGGCATGCGCTGATCGGCGATCCGACCTTGGGCGATGCGATCCTCGACCGACTCGTGCACAACGCTTATCGCATCGAACTGAAGGGCGAATCGATGCGCAGGCGCGCAACGAAATTGACGGCAACAGGGACTTCAGACTAACAATGCAAACCTGCGTCGCTGCGCTCCGACTGCCTGTCCGAATGAGCGTGGAATGAGTGTCCGGATGTTGG
>NZ_VOBM01000091.1:0-2664 GCF_008370005.1 Pseudomonas sp. ANT_J28 | reverse complement strand
AATGCGGTGTGTCAGTCGACATAAACTTTGACTGACACACCGCATTCGCGAGCAAGCCCGCTCCCACATTTGATCCGCTTCGTTTTTAAGCGGTTTTCCAGGTGATCTCTTCTTCACCGTCAGCGCTGATGCGCATCCAGCGATCCGCTGTTTCTTCACCTTCTTCCTCGACCCACGTCCCCGGCGCGCAACGCACTTCGACGTTCAGCGCGGCAAACGCAGCGCGGGCGCAGGCGATGTCGTCTTCCCACGGGGTCTGGTCGCTGTCCAGGAACAGGCTGTTCCACTTGCCCACGGCTTTCGGCAACCAGGTGACCGACACGTTGCCGGCCTTGCACTTGTAGGTCTGGCCTTTCTGGACCCAGTCGGTGCATGGGCCCAAAGCAGTGCTGAGCCAGGCCGCGACGGCCTTGTAGTCGACGTCGGCGTCTTTCAGGTAAATCTCGATATCGGGTTGGCGCATGGATGTCCTCACTGCGGGTCTGAAAAATCCATTCGCGGATTTAGCCGGCCTACGGCAACTGCCGAAGACCAAAAAATTAAAGAGTTATTGAAGAACAAAGTAATCGTAGCGCATTGAAACAGTGACCTCGAACGGCTCGACCTGTTCGATGACCGCCGCCCGGCGCTCGGCACTGGCGCGCCAACCGTGGGGGGTCATGGCCAACAGGTTCGCACGGTCCTGACCACTTTCCAGCGTCAGTTTGAACTCCAGGGTTTCGCTGTGCTGCAATGCCATGCCTTCCGGCACCAAAGCCAGATGCTTGTCGTCGGTGTATTCACGCACTTCGTCGTATAGACGCTCGCGCAACTCCATCAGATGGCCGCTGGTCGGCCCGACTTTCATCAAACCGCCGCCGGGGCTGAGCAGGCGTTTGGCTTCCTCCCAATCCAGCGGGCTGAAGACACTGGCGAGAAACTGACAGCTGCCAGAGGCCAACGGCACCCGCGCCATGCTGGCGATCAACCAGGTCAGCTGCGGGTTGCGTTTGCAGGCGCGTTTGACCGCTTCCCGGGAGATGTCCAGCGCGTAACCGTCGGCGCTCGGCAACGCCTCGGCGATTTGCGCGGTGTAGTAACCCTCGCCACAACCGATGTCCAGCCAGCGCTGGGGCGCGTATTGCGCCGCCAGTTCCGCCAGACGCTTGGCCACCGGCGCGTAATGGCCGGCGTTCAAAAAATCGCGTCGGGCTTCGACCATCGCCAGGTTATCCCCAGGGGCGCGGCTGTTCTTGTGCTGCACCGGCAACAGGTTCAGGTAACCCTGACGCGCACGGTCGAAACGATGCCCGGCGGGGCAGGCCACGCCGTTGTCCACCGCGTTCAGCGGTTCGCTGCAGATCGGGCAGGCGAGCATCAGGTGAGCAACTTGATCAGGGTCTGGTAATAGATTTCGGTCAGCACATCGAGGTCGGCAGCCAGCACACGCTCGTTGACCTGGTGAATCGTCGCGTTGACCGGGCCCAGTTCAACCACCTGCGTACCCATGGTCGCAATAAAGCGACCGTCAGAGGTGCCGCCGCTGGTGGACGCTTTGGTTTCACGACCGGTGATGTCCTTGATGCTCGACGCGACGGCATCCAGCAGGGCGCCCGGTTCGGTGAGGAACGGCAGGCCGGACAATGCCCAGTCGATGTGCCAGTCCAGGCCATGTTTGTCGAGAATATCGGCGACGCGCTTTTGCAGGCCTTCAACGGTGGATTCGGTAGAGAAGCGGAAGTTGAACACCGCCACCAGATCACCCGGAATCACGTTGGTCGCGCCGGTGCCGGAATTGACGTTGGAGATCTGGAAGCTGGTTGGCGGGAAGAAATCGTTGCCGTGGTCCCAATGCTCGGCGGCCAGTTCGGCCAGCGCCGGGGCGGCGAGGTGGATCGGGTTCTTCGCCAGATGCGGATAGGCCACGTGACCCTGCACGCCGCGCACGGTCAGTTTGGCGCCGAGGGAGCCGCGACGGCCGTTCTTGACCACGTCGCCCACCAGAGTGGTGCTCGACGGTTCGCCGACGATGCACCAGTCCAGACGCTCCTTGCGGGCGGCAAGGCGTTCGATCACAGCTTTGGTGCCGTGGTGCGCCGGGCCTTCTTCGTCGCTGGTGATCAGGAAAGCGACCTTGCCCTTGTGATCCGGGTAGTCGGTGACGAAACGCTCGGCCGCCACGGTCATGGAGGCTAGGCTGCCTTTCATGTCCGCCGCGCCACGGCCGCAGAGCATGCCGTGTTCGTCGATCAGCGCGTTGAACGGGTCGATTTGCCAGGCGGTCACCGGGCCGGTCGGCACCACGTCGGTGTGGCCGGCGAAGCATAATACCGGACCGTCGTGTTTACCGTGGGTCGCCCAGAAGTTATCCACATCTTCGATGCGCATTGGCTCAAGCGCAAAACCGGCATCGCCCAGGCGCTGCATCATCTGCTTCTGGCAATCGGCGTCGACCGGCGTCACGGACGGACGGCGGATCAGGTCGATGGCGAGTTGAAGGGTCGGCGAAAGGTCGGCGTGGGCCGTCATGGAAAACTCCGGAAAACTTGAATATGGGCGCGGTCTAAATGTGGGAGCGGGCTTGCTCGCGAATGCGGTGTGTCTGCAGTGGTCTAATTTCCCCGGACACCCCGATAGGTGGAAAATACACCTATTGAGGAGTTCTCCATGACCGACAAACGCAAA
>NZ_VOBM01000090.1:0-3728 GCF_008370005.1 Pseudomonas sp. ANT_J28 | reverse complement strand
TCAGCAAAATCCAAAACCGCGCTTAAATCCTGAGCAACAGACATAAAAAATCCGGAATCCTTATCAGATTCCGGATTTTCCTGCTGCCTGAGGATTAGTCAACAATCCTTAAGTGAACAGCATTGCGATTGATTCGGGGCTTTTTTCTGGGCGCGATTTAGAGCTCAACGCTCTCAGCTAATTCCTGCGTTGAACCGGGACGGTTCTCGAGTAGGAAAGGGATCAGGCTGATATTCATCGCGAGCTCAAACGGTTGCTAGACGGCGGTGTACCTGCGCCGCGCGTGCGGTTGACCTTGATCGGTGGCGATTTGCGCGGTTCGAGTATGAGCACGTTGGGACCGCCGGTGCTACGGCCGATGAAGCGGCACTGGCGCCGTTTCGTGCGATCAAGCAAATCACTGTGGAAACCGTGATCGCTGAAAAGCCTTAGAAAATCCGCAAACGAACAAAGGTTAAAAAGATGTTCAGATCTGTACTACTCTGAAGGCACATCCCTTTGCCTGAAGGAGTCCTTCCAATGGCCACTTCATCCCCCGTCCGCACTGCTCCCCAAGAACTCGACACCCCGGAAGCCGGCCGCGTGGCGCTCAAGTTCTTCTTCAACCTGATGGAGCGTTGGGGCTGCACCGCCGAAGAACAGCGCACGCTGCTGGGCAAGGTCGGCAACACCACCTTCTATAAATACAAACACCTGCCGCCCAATGTGCGTCTCCCTCACGACACGCTGGAGCGCATCTCTTACCTGATGGGCATCCACAAAGCCCTGAGCATCATCTTCAGCAACAACCGCGACCGCGCCTACAAATGGGTCAGCAGTCCGAACACCGCCGCGCCGTTCAATGGTCAATCCGCGTTGAGCTATATGCTGGCCGGCCGGGTGGTGGACATCGCTGACGTGCGTCGCTACCTCGATGGCGTCCGCGGCTGATGGCCCCGGAAGTCGTGCTCCCCGAGTGGAACCGTGCTTACCGGATGATCAACAGCGCGTTCCCCCCGATCACCCTGTTTGAAGACGTGCTCGACCCCGAAGACCTGCAAACCGCCTACGCCCTGGAAGCCCTGACCAACGACCGGTTGGCGCAAGAAGCCGGTGTGCTCTCCCGCGTGCTGCCCGAAGACCGAATCTCCGGTCCCGGCTCATCACCGGTCATGGCCGCGTTCACCCACATCGGCAAAACCAGCCGCTTCACCGACGGCACCTACGGCGTCTACTACGCCGCCAGCAGCCAGGCCGCCGCCATCGCCGAAACGAGCTATCACCAGGAACGCTTCCTCGCCGCGACCAACGAGCCCGACATCGAGTTGACCCTGCGCACCTACGTCAACAAAGTCGTTAAACCGATGCACGACGTTCGCCAACACTACCCCGAACTGCACAACCCGGACCCTGATGCTTACGGGCCGTCACAAGCCTTTGCCCGGCAACTGCGCGAAACCTTGTCGTGGGGGCTGCTTTACAACAGCGTTCGGTTGCCTGGGCATGAATGTGTCGCTGCGTTTCGTCCGCCGGCCGTTTCGATTCCGAAGCAAGGCAAGCACATACGTTACGTGTGGAGTGCGAGCAGTCGGAAGATTTCGTTTGTGTTTGAAGTCAGCGAGGTGTGAGCCGGAAACTAAAAAGCCCCGATTGATTCGGGGCTTCTTTACGCGTGCGGCTTGGGTCTACGTGACGACGTCACTGGTTACGATTGTTACCCGGTGCATCGAGCACTTTCGCTACGTCATCGATGATCGCCTTACTCATATCCTGCAAAAAATGCGACGCCCAGGCATGCCGGTCGGTGTCGCGAACCATCGCGGCGTCTGATGCGAGAAGTTTGGCGATGTGGAGCAGGTCGGAGGCGTGGGAGAGGGCCTGGATGATCGGGAGACCGGCGTTGATGCGGAACAGTGGTTGATTGGCTTGGTAGGAGAAAGGGGTGAGGCCGATGGTTTTCAGGTCTTGGGGGTTGGTCATTGGGCACCTCCGGTTTTTGGGCGGTGGTGGGTGGTGACAAGTGAAGCGGAAACGCAAATTTTGGACGGATCGATAGCGGGCATTAGCAAAAACTCCTGAATCAAAGTTAGAGCTACCACGTTCGTTCTCAGGCGAATGGGTGGCAGCTATGCGCGGGCTGAGAAACCGGAGATACAGGAACCCGGCAGACCCGAAGGTCTCCCACGCACAGCCGCCATTACACGGAAATGCTGGCACAAAAAAACGCCGACAATCGTGATTTGGGGCGCTTGTGCGCCTGTATCTTACTTGGGTTCTCAGGCCCGGTCGCTGACTTGGCAGCGACGGTTTGAAGGTAGCTGGAGGGAGGTGGATGCGCAATCGTGGCTAGGTGGTGGCGTCAATTGAAAAAGCGACATGTAACAAAATGGACTACTTCAAAAGAGGCTGAGTCCTACTGCGAAAAGAGCCAGCGATGACTACTAAACAGCAACCCATCAATCGTCTACTGAGGCGTTCGGAGGGCATTGACTGTTCCAGGTAGGAATCAATCTTTTGAAGAGATTTGCTTTTGTAAGTGAAGCTGCAACACGTGAGTACAGGGACTTACCGGGCTGGGTTCAAGATGAGTTCGGGAAAGACTTGATGCGTGTGCAATACAGCGGGGATCCAGAGCTGGCAATAAAGCAGCTAAGTTCAGTTGGGGCGGGCGCTATTGAGTTGATCATCAATGGTAGTCCTGCATACCGATGCATCTACATTGCGAAGTATGCGGACACCATTTTCGTCCTTCATTCGTTCGTGAAAACGACGAATCGAACAGATCGTCACGCAATGGCAGTTGCGCAAGATCGGTTGAAGGAGCTGAAAAGGGAGCTTCGGAAAATGGGATGCAACGTCTAGCAGGCGTGAGCTTGTGAAATGACGATTTGAGGCAAGGCGCCGGCATCGTTGGACGGCAAGGTGAAAGTGGTGCGAAAGCCGAGTTTATCGAGCATGTCCATCATTGCATCGATCGTAAATTTCTCGATTTTACCTGTGGTCAGCTCTGAAACGCGCGACTGGGTCACGTTCAGTCTGGCTGCGGCCTCACTCTGTTTGAGGCCCAGTTTTTTGATGCAGTCAGTGATGAAGATGGATAGCTCCATTTTCAAAGCCATTTTGCTGGCGACCTCCTCGTCATGCGTAACATGGAACGGGCTGTCGAAGAATTGAATTGCCATGGTCCCTAACCTCTTTTGCCATTATCTAAAATTTACGATAAACGAAGATTAGTCGATTGATCATTTTTGATCCAATCGTTTTTTCTATCTGTTGTCCCAGTACTCATTACACGAAGTAACTAATGATGTTCCCGCCCCCACCTTTATCCCCTCCAGCTAACTCCATACATTGAGCTCCAACGCCTACCCATTCATTCCGAAGGGAAGGTCACTTGGAGATTCCTCATGCCTTTCGTAAGCGTACGCATCACCCGCGATGGCGTTACCTCTGAGCAGAAAGCTCAGGTGATCGCCGAAATCACTGAAACCCTGGAACGCGTCCTGAAGAAGGATCCGCACCTGACCCACATCGTGATCGAAGAAGTCGACACCGATAACTGGGGTTACGCCGGGATCACCACCACCCAGTACCGCAGGCAACTGGCAGAGGCGGAGGGGCAGTCTGTAGTGGTCAACTAATTCCGGACACCTCGATAGGTGATTTTGACGCCATCGCCCGTTCGTAAACGGTCGGTGGCAGATATCCCAGTTTCGAGTGCAGCCGTTCGTTGTTGTAAAACCCAACGA
>NZ_VOBM01000089.1:0-3801 GCF_008370005.1 Pseudomonas sp. ANT_J28 | reverse complement strand
TCCATAAGTTCCCACACGAATTGCTTGATTCATTGAAGAAGACGATAAGAAGCAGCCCTAACAGGTTGTAGCTTAGTTGGTTGGAGCGCACCCCATGCTCGCTGGTAAAGAGCAGGGTGAGGTCGGCCTTAAAGCTCGAAATTGGGTCTGTAGCTCAGTTGGTTAGAGCGCACCCCTGATAAGGGTGAGGTCGGCAGTTCGAATCTGCCCAGACCCACCAATTTTGTGTGGGAACCTGTAGAAATACGGGGCCATAGCTCAGCTGGGAGAGCGCCTGCCTTGCACGCAGGAGGTCAACGGTTCGATCCCGTTTGGCTCCACCACTACTGCTTCTGTTTGTTGAAAGCTTAGAAATGAGCATTCCATCGTGACGATGGTGAATGTTGATTTCTAGTCTTTGGCTAGATCGTTCTTTAAAAATTTGGGTATGTGATAGAAAGATAGACTGGACGTTACTTTCACTGGTAACGGATCAGGCTAAGGTAAAATTTGTGAGTTGCTCTTGATGAGCAAAAATCGAATTTTCGGCGAATGTCGTCTTCACAGTATAACCAGATTGCTTGGGGTTATATGGTCAAGTGAAGAAGCGCATACGGTGGATGCCTTGGCAGTCAGAGGCGATGAAAGACGTGGTAGCCTGCGAAAAGCTTCGGGGAGTCGGCAAACAGACTTTGATCCGGAGATGTCTGAATGGGGGAACCCAGCCATCATAAGATGGTTATCTTAAGCTGAATACATAGGCTTAAGAGGCGAACCAGGGGAACTGAAACATCTAAGTACCCTGAGGAAAAGAAATCAACCGAGATTCCCTTAGTAGTGGCGAGCGAACGGGGACTAGCCCTTAAGTGGCTTTGAGATTAGCGGAACGTTCTGGAAAGTACGGCCATAGTGGGTGATAGCCCTGTACGCGAAAATCTCTTAGTCATGAAATCGAGTAGGACGGAGCACGAGAAACTTTGTCTGAATATGGGGGGACCATCCTCCAAGGCTAAATACTACTGACTGACCGATAGTGAACTAGTACCGTGAGGGAAAGGCGAAAAGAACCCCGGAGAGGGGAGTGAAATAGATCCTGAAACCGTATGCGTACAAGCAGTGGGAGCCCACTTTGTTGGGTGACTGCGTACCTTTTGTATAATGGGTCAGCGACTTATTTTCAGTGGCGAGCTTAACCGAATAGGGGAGGCGTAGCGAAAGCGAGTCTTAATAGGGCGTCTAGTCGCTGGGAATAGACCCGAAACCGGGCGATCTATCCATGGGCAGGTTGAAGGTTGGGTAACACTAACTGGAGGACCGAACCGACTACCGTTGAAAAGTTAGCGGATGACCTGTGGATCGGAGTGAAAGGCTAATCAAGCTCGGAGATAGCTGGTTCTCCTCGAAAGCTATTTAGGTAGCGCCTCATGTATCACTGTAGGGGGTAGAGCACTGTTTCGGCTAGGGGGTCATCCCGACTTACCAAACCGATGCAAACTCCGAATACCTACAAGTGCCGAGCATGGGAGACACACGGCGGGTGCTAACGTCCGTCGTGAAAAGGGAAACAACCCAGACCGTCAGCTAAGGTCCCAAAGTTATGGTTAAGTGGGAAACGATGTGGGAAGGCTTAGACAGCTAGGAGGTTGGCTTAGAAGCAGCCACCCTTTAAAGAAAGCGTAATAGCTCACTAGTCGAGTCGGCCTGCGCGGAAGATGTAACGGGGCTCAAACCATACACCGAAGCTACGGGTATCACTTAGGTGATGCGGTAGAGGAGCGTTCTGTAAGCCTGTGAAGGTGAGTTGAGAAGCTTGCTGGAGGTATCAGAAGTGCGAATGCTGACATGAGTAACGACAATGGGTGTGAAAAACACCCACGCCGAAAGACCAAGGTTTCCTGCGCAACGTTAATCGACGCAGGGTTAGTCGGTCCCTAAGGCGAGGCTGAAAAGCGTAGTCGATGGAAAACAGGTTAATATTCCTGTACTTCTGGTTATTGCGATGGAGGGACGGAGAAGGCTAGGCCAGCTTGGCGTTGGTTGTCCAAGTTTAAGGTGGTAGGCTGGAATCTTAGGTAAATCCGGGATTCTAAGGCCGAGAGCTGATGACGAGTTACCCTTTGGGTGACGAAGTGGTTGATGCCATGCTTCCAAGAAAAGCTTCTAAGCTTCAGGTAACCAGGAACCGTACCCCAAACCGACACAGGTGGTTGGGTAGAGAATACCAAGGCGCTTGAGAGAACTCGGGTGAAGGAACTAGGCAAAATGGCACCGTAACTTCGGGAGAAGGTGCGCCGGTGAGGGTGAAGCATTTACTGCGTAAGCCCATGCCGGTCGAAGATACCAGGCCGCTGCGACTGTTTATTAAAAACACAGCACTCTGCAAACACGAAAGTGGACGTATAGGGTGTGACGCCTGCCCGGTGCCGGAAGGTTAATTGATGGGGTTAGCTAACGCGAAGCTCTTGATCGAAGCCCCGGTAAACGGCGGCCGTAACTATAACGGTCCTAAGGTAGCGAAATTCCTTGTCGGGTAAGTTCCGACCTGCACGAATGGCGTAACGATGGCGGCGCTGTCTCCACCCGAGACTCAGTGAAATTGAAATCGCTGTGAAGATGCAGTGTATCCGCGGCTAGACGGAAAGACCCCGTGAACCTTTACTATAGCTTTGCACTGGACTTTGAATTTGCTTGTGTAGGATAGGTGGGAGGCTTTGAAGCGTGGACGCCAGTTCGCGTGGAGCCAACCTTGAAATACCACCCTGGCAACTTTGAGGTTCTAACTCAGGTCCGTTATCCGGATCGAGGACAGTGTATGGTGGGTAGTTTGACTGGGGCGGTCTCCTCCTAAAGAGTAACGGAGGAGTACGAAGGTGCGCTCAGACCGGTCGGAAATCGGTCGTAGAGTATAAAGGCAAAAGCGCGCTTGACTGCGAGACAGACACGTCGAGCAGGTACGAAAGTAGGTCTTAGTGATCCGGTGGTTCTGTATGGAAGGGCCATCGCTCAACGGATAAAAGGTACTCCGGGGATAACAGGCTGATACCGCCCAAGAGTTCATATCGACGGCGGTGTTTGGCACCTCGATGTCGGCTCATCACATCCTGGGGCTGAAGCCGGTCCCAAGGGTATGGCTGTTCGCCATTTAAAGTGGTACGCGAGCTGGGTTTAGAACGTCGTGAGACAGTTCGGTCCCTATCTGCCGTGGACGTTTGAGATTTGAGAGGGGCTGCTCCTAGTACGAGAGGACCGGAGTGGACGAACCTCTGGTGTTCCGGTTGTCACGCCAGTGGCATTGCCGGGTAGCTATGTTCGGAATAGATAACCGCTGAAAGCATCTAAGCGGGAAACTAGCCTCAAGATGAGATCTCACTGGGACCTTGAGTCCCCTGAAGGGCCGTCGAAGACTACGACGTTGATAGGTTGGGTGTGTAAGCGCTGTGAGGCGTTGAGCTAACCAATACTAATTGCCCGTGAGGCTTGACCATATAACACCCAAGCAATTTGCATGCTTCGAGCTAAAAAGCGAAAGAGCACCAGATTGCGGTGTGTGAAGACGAAACGAACCGAAAGTTCGAGATACTCACAAAACACCAAATCTATCGCATACCCATTCGCTGGAGCGTGAACCTGCAAAGGCCCACGACCTGGCTACCGAATTTCTTGACGACCATAGAGCATTGGAACCACCTGATCCCATCCCGAACTCAGCAGTGAAACGATGCATCGCCGATGGTAGTGTGGGGTTTCCCCATGTGAGAGTAGGTCATCGTCAAGATTAAATTCCGAAACCCCTATCTGCGTATGCAGGTAGGGGTTTTGTTT
>NZ_VOBM01000088.1:0-4059 GCF_008370005.1 Pseudomonas sp. ANT_J28 | reverse complement strand
AGCGGATACACCTTTTCGACTTTGGCGTCGGGTCGCATCATGAGCGGCTGGCTCCTGAAAAGAATCGGGAGCACAGCATTGCGGATCAACAGTTGGCTTTGAATGTGGTGTTCATGGATCGGATACGAGCCGCCAATAGCTTTCAGGCAAGCCCAGATCGGCGCGTTTGGCTGCCCCGAATAGGGGAAGTTGACTCTGATAAGCGTCTACGGCGTGGGCTTTCTTTTTTACACTCGAGGTGGGAAATTTAACCGCACACATTCCCAACCCAGCCTGCTTCCACGCGGCGAGCCTATCAACGACCAAGCCCGGCACCCGCCGATAGATGGCCTCCTCATAGACGAGCCAATTTATTGGGTGATCAGTTGCTCCATACGCTGTGTACTGTTGTGCAAGAAGAAGCACTTCGCGCACTGCCAAACAAGCGTTGCTTGTCAGCAGATGATCGGGGTGGGCAAGCCCCAGAGGCATGAGAATGGTCCCACCCCTTTCCTGAAGTATTGTTTTTAGCGCCAGCACGAGGTCGGTCGTTTGATAGCTGCGACCGTATTGGCCATCCCAGAAATTGAGCCATGCGCTTCTCGCACCAAGTCTGCGCATCGACTCCGAATCTTCCTCACGTCGCGTGAGCACAGCCTGATGTCCACTGCTAAAACCTGTCGCTATATCCCAAGGCGGGGCCTTGATTCCAGGATCAGGCACGCCAGCGAATACCGTGATCACGAGAGCGTCTCGACTCTCTGCCAAAAGGCACCCGCAACTGAAGACAGCATCATCTAAATGCGGGGAAATTACGGTGATCTGCTTGGGGATAGTTAAAAGCATTGATTCCACTTCCTGATAGGGGATGTGTAAGGCCTGTCGCTTCATCAATTTCTGGACGCCGGTACCTCTCCTCAGTTATAGCCAAGTTTATGAGATCCGGGGAACATTGCTGATGAAGTCAGCAACATTGCAAATAAGGCGCGCAAGGAAGGTGCAGAAGCGCTTCGACTTTGCGTAAAAAATTCGTTTACAGGATTTTCAGTCGCTCAACGTTCGCAGTCATTTTTTTGGAAAGCGTGTGGTAAGAATCGACTGGATGGAAGGCCATTTGCTGTTCAGTCAGCTTGCCAATCAGTTGCACCGCACTAATGACTCGGGAATCAGCTTGGTCGCATCGAGCAAATCGAAACCGAACAAATGCTTGTCAGGGTCAGCGACGATTTGTACACCGAACTCCCACTCTGGGTAATGCCCCTGATCGATTGCTTCCCAGAAGTCGCGTCGATGGAAATCGGCATCTTTACCACGCAGCTTGACTGCTTCGTCCCAGATCAGGGAGTGCCCGCCGAGCACGGGCTTCCAATGGAACTTGACGAAGCTGGAGGTGCCAGCGGCATCGATAAAGAGGAAGGTGTGTAACCCCGAAGCCTTCCATCATCGCGAACCTGCGCGGAATGGCGCGGTCCCACATAAGCCACATCAAGGTATGGCTGGTTTCCGGCACCATGGAATGGAATCCCAGAACGTATCGTGGGCTGAGGCGGCCTGCGGAATCTCGTTATGCGGCTCGGGTTTGACTGCATGTATGAGGTCGGGAAATTTGATCGCATCCTGCACGAAAAACACCGGCATGTTGTTACCGACCAGGTCGAAGTTGCCTTCCTCGGTATGAAATCTGACCGGGAAGCCGCGCACGTCCCGTGCCGTATCAGTCGATCCACGCGAACCGGCCACGGTTGAAAAACGCACAAAAACCGGCGTTTTCACGCTCGGGTCGTTTAGAAAGCCGGCCAACACGCGGGGCGTTCTTTTTTGTCAGCTGTGGGTTTTCTGCCAGTCGTCACTACGGCGTGTGCTGGTCAAGACCTGTCAAATTCTCAGTAAGCGGTTTTTCGCTTGCGCTTGGTAATGGAAACGCTCCTTGGAAAATTGAACGTGGTGGTGATCCACCTGGAACAGCAGGGCCAAGACCTCCACTCTTTTTGTTGCGGGCGACGATACCTTGCTCGGGATTGTCCGGGGCACTAACCACCCATGCCACCCATGCCGGCTGCTATTAGTTGTGTAGGTGATCCAGATAATCGTGGTTACGCTGAAGGTCGTGGTTCTCCGAGAGCTGCGGCTTGGCTTATTGGCAAATAGGTTGTCACTCAGCTATACCAGCAAAATTCTTTTCATTAGGGTGATGCCCACGCTACACCCGATAATAGTCCCGGTACCACTTCACAAAGCTCGCGACTCCGGTTTCAACCGAAATCGTCGGGTAGAACTCCACCCATTCCGCCAGTGCCGTTACATCGGCCCATGTTTCTACGACATCTCCCGCTTGCATCGGCAGCAAACGTCGTTGCGCTTTGATGCCGATTGTCATTTCCAGGCAATCGACGAAATCCAGCAGCTTGACCGGCTGCCCTCGACCAATGTTGTAAACCTTGCCAGCGGTGACTTGTGATTCACCTGCCTCAAGACTTGCGCGCCAGGACGGTGGCCGTAAGCGTAGACGCACGATGCTTTCGACAATGTCGTCGATGTGGGTGAAGTCCCGTGACATTTGCCCTTCGTTGTAAATATCGATGGGCCGGTTTTCCAGGATCGCCTTGCTGAACTTGAACAGCGCCATGTCTGGACGCCCCCAAGGGCCGTACACCGTGAAAAAGCGCAAACCAGTGGTCTGAATGCCGTACAGGTGAGAGTAGCTGTACGCCATCAGCTCATTGGCGCGTTTGGTAGCGGCATAGAAGGAAATCGGGCAATCGGCCCGGTCCTCGACCGAAAACGGCATTTTGCCGTTCAAACCATAGACCGAGCTGCTCGAAGCATAGATGAAGTGTGCCGGCTTATAGCTGCGGCAGGCCTCCAACATGTTCAGAAAACCGATCAGGTTGGACTCGGCGTAGGCATTTGGATTATCCAGCGAATAGCGGACCCCGGCCTGGGCCGCCAAATGAATCACATCGGTAAAGGCATGGGTCTGGAACAACTCCATTAATGCGCCTTTATCGACAATATCCATTTGCTGGAAACGGAAGTTGGGATACGCGGCCAATTGAGCCAGACGACCGTGCTTGAGTTCAACGCTGTAGTAATCGTTGAGGTTATCGATGCCGATAACCTCAAGGCCTTCTTCGCAGCAACGCTTGGCGGTGTGATAGCCAATAAAACCGGCAGCGCCGGTGATCAGAATGGTCATGCTTGAGACGTCCGGCCACGGCCAATGGCGTAATAACCGAGGCCGGCGGCCTTCAGATGAGCGGGGTCGAACAGATTGCGGTCATCGAATAGCACGCGATCAGCCGCCGGAGGAGTTCCCACCGCATTGAAAATGATATCGGCGAAATTGCCGCCGAATGCGCCATCAGTGCTGAACATAAGTCGTTTGGAAACCAGGTTCTTTACCAGCAGTTCAGACAACCCAGGCTCGAAGATGGGCGAATGCCCTTGGTTCAATGATTCAATTCGCTGTGCATTGATATCAATGCAAAAGACTGAATGCCTGACCTCTGCCAGACAAGCCGCCTGTCTCAGTCCGACGTCACCGGTACCGAATACGGTAATCTTCATTCACCACTCCCCATATCTAAATTAAGGCGGCCAGAGTTCTCACCAGTCAACACCGCTCTCAGGTCGAGAGGGTTGACTGGTGAGAGTCTAGTTGCTTGTAGATGACTCGCTTGGGTCGCTGTTAATCAGGAACAGAGGGATGATCGGCGGATCTGTTGGATAACGCCATCAAATACTCGCCACCGGTGCTGAGGTGGCCCAACCATCGGCCGGCCGCTTGGTGGCAATCCTCCCGGCCAGCCTAAAGAACAAGGACGTATTGCCAGGCTCGCGGTATTTGGTCAGCGCCATGTCTCACTATCTGAGTGGAAACAGCATAGCGCAGATCATGGATGTAGCCGGCGTTTCATAATTGATGCTGCCTTCCTTGTACAGCATGCCGTTAAGGAAGGTCTGAAGTACCCACCGATTTTTCATGCCCTCTCTGCTTGAGGTTCAAAAAATCATGAGTCGGTCGAAAAACAGGCCTTTCCTGTCCTTAATTCATGGTTCTTTCCTCTAGTCGCGCTGCTT
>NZ_VOBM01000087.1:0-4068 GCF_008370005.1 Pseudomonas sp. ANT_J28 | reverse complement strand
GATCGCGAAGCCATCGGCTGGGTCGCGAGCCCGACCGGGTACAGCGGCGATGATATCCGCGACTTGATGTTGGAAAGCGTGGAGAAGCGTTTTGGTGATCAACTGCCCGCCACGCCAGTTCAATGGCGAAGCGACAACGGCTCGGCGTACACCGCCGAACAGACACGCCTGTTTGCTCGACAGATCGGCTTGCAGCCGGTGACCACCCCGGTACGCAGCCCGCAGAGCAACGGCATGGCCGAGAGCTTCGTGAAGACGATCAAGCGAGATTACGTGGCGCACATGCCCAAGCCAGATCGAGAAACGGCGTTGCGTAACCTGGCAATTGCCTTCGAGCACTACAACGAGCAGCATCCGCACAGCGCCATGAACTATCGCTCACCGAGGGAGTTCAGGCGCTTGGCAGCGGCATCAAATTAACAGGGAGTTGGTGTCCGGTTTTGTAGGGGCAAGTCCACCCCGTGTCCTCTTGTTCGAAAGCTGAATGAAAGCAGTTGAACACTTAGGTCAGTTTTCAGTCGGTAGATCAGCCTTGACTAGGTCAGTTTTCGGTCAGCGGCAACACCCAGTGGTGTAGCTCGACGCATATCTGGCCAGGTACAACACCGCGCCCGCCATCTCACTCGGGTCCGCCACGCGTTTCAATGGAATCTGCGCCAGTGCGGTCTTCAAAATCGCGTCATTCTTCACCAGCGCCGACGCAAACTCGGTGTCGGTGAGTCCCGGCAGCAGGGAGTGCAGCGGATGCCGAACGGTGCGCACTCCTTGGCGAAGGCCTGGTCATGTTGATCACCGCAGCCTTGGTCATCGAGTAGATGCCCTGGAAGATCCCCGGCGAGATACCGTTGATCGAGGCCACGTTGATGATGCTGCCGCCGCCGTTATCGCGCATCAGCTTGCCGGCTTCCACCGACATTAAGAAGTAGCCGCGAATGTTTACGTCGACGGTTTTCTGGAAGGCGCTGAGGTCGGTGTCCAGCACGTTGCAGAATTGTGGGTTGGTCGCGGCGTTGTTGACCAGGATGTCCAGGCGCCCGAATTGTTCGCGGATGGCGGCGAAGACTTGGGTGATCTGTTCCATTTCGCCAAAATGGCAGGCGATGGCAGTGGCTTTGCCGCCGGCGGCGATGATCGCGTCGGCCACGTGTTGGCAGCCGTCGAGTTTGCGGCTCGAAACGATCACATGGGCGCCTTGCTGGGCCAGCAGTTTGGCGATGACTTCACCGATGCCACGGCTGGCGCCGGAGACGAAGCGATCTTGCCGTCGAGGTCGAACAACTGAGTCATGGACATGGTTTTTCCTTGTTGTATGCCAGGCGCCAGGTGCGCGATCAGAGGCTGGATTTCTGGATGACTTGCAGGCTCCTCTGCTCCAGCAGTTTGTTCATCTGAATGAACTGCGCGAATCGTTTGTCCTGGGTCTGACCATGGAAGAAGCGGTAGTAGATCTGCTGCACGATGCCAGCGAGGCGGAACAGCCCGCAGGTGAAGTAGAAGTCGAAATTGTCGATCTGGATCCCTGAGCGTTCGGCGTAATAATCGACGAATTCGCGGCGGGTCAGCATGCCCGGTGCGTGGCTCGGTTGGAGGCGCATCAGTTGTACCGGTGCCGGGTCGCCGGCCTCGATCCAGTAAGCGAGGGTGTTGCCCAAATCCATCAGCGGGTCGCCGAGGGTGGTCAGCTCCCAGTCGAGCACACCGATGATGTCCATCGGGTTGTTCGGGTCGAGGATCACGTTGTCGAAGCGATAGTCGTTGTGGATGATGCTCGTCGTCGGGTGGTCGGCCGGCATCTTGTCGTTGAGCCAGGCCTTGACTACATCCCACTGCGGCGCCTCGGGGGTCAGGGCATTCTCGTAGCGTTCGCTCCAGCCTTTGATCTGCCGTGCCACGTAGTCTTTGGGTTTGCCGAGATCGGCCAGGCCACAGGCCTTGTAGTCGACCCGGTGCAGCTCGACGAACTTGTCGATGAAGCTTTTGCACAAGGCTTCGGTTTTCGCCGAGTCCAGGCCCAGCTCCGGCGGCAGTTCCGAGCGCAGGATGATCCCGTTGACGCGCTCCATCACATAGAACTCGGCGCCAATCACCGATTCGTCGTTGCAGTGCAGGTAGGCCTTGGGGCAGTACGGGAAGCCATCCTTGAGCTGGTTGAGAATGCGGAATTCGCGCCCCATGTCGTGGGCGTACTTCGCCTTGTGGCCAAACGGCGGACGCCGCAGGACGAATTCCTGTTCGGGGTATTCCAGCAGGTAAGTCAGGTTCGATGCGCCGCCGGGAAACTGGCTGATCGCAAGTAAGCCGCTCAAGCCCGGAATATGGGCTTTGAGGTACGGATCGATCAGGCTGGCATCAAGTTCTTCGCCGGAGCGGATACGGGTGGACTGATCAGTAAGCGCCATGCTTATCCCTTCTGCTTATTTTAGAGGCCGGACATCATTGGCCAATCTAATGGTGAGACGGTAGTGCCACAAGCGCGGCACGGTCTTATTGGTTAGTGTGTTGCTGGATAATCAGCGTTCCTGATGTGTGAGAACCGGTGCGGCGGACTATGGTTCAGGGGATCCAGCGCTTCCAGGAAGGAGCTTTGAAATGGGCTGTCCGCAAGTGTGTGTCACCGCACCCCTGCAATGCAGCTTCGGCGCAGCGCTCGCCGTGCTCAATGTGTTGCCGGTGAATCGAACCCTGACCGGCGGCCAACATCATGGATTACATTCCGATGGCCAACGTCATGCCCTTTGGCGTGTGCATGAGCATGGCCAACCCGATATCATCAGGGTAAAGCTGGCGTCCAGTTGGCCAAGAGCCTCGTCGCCCCCATCAGCTGCCGCCTGATCCTCCAAGAGGCTTTCGAAACGCAGCCGCTTGATAATCATTTTGTCGTCGAGCACGAACGACAGCTTGTATTGCCACGCTAACGACAGCTGCGTTGCAACCTTGCCAATGCGCAAGTGGGTCGCGATCTCATCCATTGTCAGGTCTTGGCGTTTGCAGCGCACAATGCTTCCGTCCTCGTGGGTTTCCCGCAGTTCGCATTCGTCCAGGACGAAGAAGCCATCGGCGGCTTCCATCGTTTTCTTGCCCAGCATCCGTTGCAGTTCACTGATCTGCTTGAGCGCACCGCTCAGCTCGGACGCAGGCAGCACCGCTTCACCGGCACTGACCGCCGACAAGCTGCCGTCCTGATACAGCTTGCGCCACAGGAACAGTTGGTTGGCATTGATGCCGTTGCGCCGAGCCACCACCGAAACGCTTTGCCCTGGCTCGAGACTCTCGCGAACCATGGCCAGTTTTTGCTCTGGGCTCCAGCGGCAACGCCGCTCCTGACCCCAAAGCTCCCCACTCTTATCGTTGCTGTTAGTCATAAACATATTGCAGCTAACGCCCTATTGGGGTGTCCAGAATCATTGCGGCACAACACCCAATAATTTCAGGCCGCACCGGTATGCCTTCAGGCCCAACGCTTTCGCGCTTTTCTTCAGCGAGAGAGCCCTAGGCAAGGTAAATCGTACGCGTCGGACATTTGACATACTAATGTGTCGAAAAACTTTTGACCAGGAAAGTTTACGCGTGTAGATTTTCACATACCGAAACGTAAAATTTCGGGGTGACATCCATGGGTTATGACAATCCAACATAAACAGTGTGTTGCGGTTACTTGGCGATCTCAGGGTCGCCTAGGTAGGCAGGCACAAGTCTGATCGAGCACCTTCGTGCTCCTTCGCACTGGCCTGTCCGCGACTACGGCAACCGACCTGGAGGACTGATAAAAATGACAAGAAGCAGCAGAGTTGGAGGTTTTGGGGGGGAGCGCTTTCACAATCTCAAAGAGGCGTTCGAGTGTAATTTCTTTGATAGGGGGGAGGTGGGTGCCTCCTTTGCTGTTGTTGAGAAGGGGCGCTTGGTTGCAGCGTTTTGGGGGGGGCATAAATACGACTCTTCCTCTAAGGAAACTCTGAAAAAGACATCCAGATTTGGTGAAATACGCACCTCGCACAAACTGAGCGGTTGAACCCCGATGAAACAGATGTCCTTCGCCGATGCCGAATATGCCGGAAAACGTAAGCAGAC
>NZ_VOBM01000086.1:0-4273 GCF_008370005.1 Pseudomonas sp. ANT_J28 | reverse complement strand
GAAGAAGACAGGGATTGATCAATCGAACTATGATTTTTCATGGACTCGCCCTCGCTGTCGTTGGCTGTTTAGACTGCCACCGTGGCGCATTGACGCCTCGGCTTGGGCGAGTCCATCCAATTACATGGGCCGAGTACGGCTTAAGCGTAATACCCGACCAAAACCATCTGCCTTTCTTGATCGCCATCAAGCAGGTTTCAACCCTTCGCTTCCTATCATGGACGGGCCTAGCAAAGAGGAAGCGACCATGTCAGACACCTTCACCAAAGGCATGGCCAGGAATATCTACTTCGGGGGAAGCATTTTCTTCTTCCTGATATTCCTGGCTTTGACCTATCACACGGAAAAGACCTTTCCGGCCCGCAGCAATGAAGCGCAGCTCACCGAATCAGTGGTGCGCGGCAAGTTGGTCTGGGAACAAAACAACTGCATCGGCTGCCACACGCTGTTGGGCGAGGGCGCCTACTTCGCGCCTGAGCTGGGCAACGTGTTCCAGCGGCGCGGCGGAGAGGCGGGCTTCAAACCCTTCCTGCATGCCTGGATGAAAATGCAGCCACTGGGTGTACCGGGCCGACGCGCGATGCCGCAGTTCAAGTTGAGTGACCAGGAGGTGGATGACATCGCCGAGTTCCTCAAATGGAGCTCAAAAATCAACACCAATGGCTGGCCGCCAAACAAGGAGGGCTAAGCGATGAGCATTGCTAATCCGCATCTGAAATTCGCCTCGCAAGCCGTGGCCAAACCGTACTTCGTGTTCGCACTGATCCTGTTTCTCGGCCAGGTGCTGTTCGGTTTGATCATGGGCCTGCAATACGTGATAGGGGACTTTCTGTTCCCGATCATTCCCTTCAACGTGGCGCGGATGGTGCACACCAACCTGCTGATCGTCTGGCTGCTGTTCGGGTTCATGGGCGCCGCCTATTACCTGATTCCAGAAGAAGCCGATCGCGAACTGCACAGTCCGAAGCTGGCGATCATCCTGTTCTGGGTATTCGCCGCCGCTGGTGTGTTGACGATCCTGGGCTATCTGCTGGTGCCGTATGCCGGCCTGGCCAGACTGACCCACAACGAGCTGCTGCCGACCATGGGACGAGAGTTCCTGGAGCAGCCGACCATCACCAAGATGGGCATTGTGGTGGTGTGCCTGGGCTTCCTCTACAACATCGGCATGACCCTGCTCAAAGGTCGCAAGACCACCGTCAGCATGGTGATGATGACCGGGCTGATCGGGCTCGCGGTGTTCTTCCTGTTCTCCTTCTACAACCCCGGCAACCTGGCCCGCGACAAGTTCTACTGGTGGTGGGTGGTGCATCTTTGGGTGGAAGGCGTGTGGGAACTGATCATGGGTTCGATGCTCGCTTTCGTCCTGATCAAGATCACCGGTGTAGACCGGGAGGTCGTGGAGAAATGGCTCTACGTGATCATCGCCATGGCGCTGATCACGGGGATCATCGGTACCGGTCACCACTTCTTCTGGATCGGTGCACCTGAGGTCTGGTTGTGGGTGGGTTCAATCTTCTCGGCACTCGAGCCGCTACCCTTCCTGGCGATGGTGATATTCGCTTTCAGCATGGTGAAGAAACGTCGCCGGCAACACCCGAACCGCGCGGCCACGCTGTGGGCCAAGGGAACCGTGGTAACCGCCTTCTTCGGCGCTGGCGTCTGGGGTTTTCTGCATACCCTGGCTCCGGTCAACTTCTACACCCACGGTTCGCAGCTGACCGCGGCTCACGGTCACCTGGCCTTCTACGGTGCTTACGCGATGATCGTGATGACCTTGATCAGCTACGCCATGCCACGCTTGCGGGGTTTGGGTGAAGCCGGTGACGAGCGTTCGCAGACCCTCGAAATCTGGGGCTTCTGGTTGATGACCCTGTCGATGGTGATGATCACGCTGTTCCTCACCGCTGCCGGTGTCGTGCAGGTCTACCTGCAACGCTGGCAGGTCGATGGGGTTGCCTTGCCGTTCATGTCCACGGTCGAACATCTGCAGGTGCTGTTCTGGGCCCGTTTTGGCGCCGGTCTTGGTTTCCTCGCGGGACTGGTCTGTTACCTGTTCAGCTTCAAGCAACGTGGCCGCGCAGCCTTGCGCGCTCCGGCTGCCGTGGTTCCTTCGTGAGCCGCTGTAAAGGCTAGAAAAGGTCGGCCCGGCTGATACAGCGGGCCGTTTTTTGCTTTACAAAAAAGGGCAATGATCATGGCCTTTACCGTCGAACTGGAAGAGTGGGTCGGCAGCGTCTGGCATCGCTTCATCACCCGGCGCGCCAGCCCGGATTTCCCCGAGGCGCGTGTCGAACTGGCCAGCCAGCAACGACCGCTGGCGCTGCTGTTTCGCGCCATGGGCGGCGCCAACGGCGTCGGTGTCGAAGCCGCCAGCGACCGCGATCTGCTGCTGCGGCGCAACGTGCTGCAGCAGATCGCCGGCACCTGCAAGCAAGTGCCCCTGGCGTGGTGCGACGAGACCAACCTTCGTCTGCCGTCGAGCCTCGCGGTGTTTCCTGAAGTCGCACTGAACGAGGAACTCTATCGTTGGCTCGCATTGCTGGCGGCGCAGGCCGGGCAGATGCGTCATTGGGGTCGGGACAATCAACGCTGGACGCAACAGCTGTTGCGGCGCTATCCCGCGTTGCGTGCCCGGTACAAACGTTTGGTCGATGCTCATCTGCAACTTCGCCCGGATCCGGCCACATTGAACCCCGGCGAAGCGGCCCTGGAACGGGCGTTATGTCAGGCGTTGCGCGACCCAGGCAGTGTCGAACATTTCCCCCGCAGCGAACGGGCCGCCTGGCCGCTGCCGCTGTGGTTATACCCGCCGCAAAATCTCGCAACTCCGCAGGCAGCCGATCTGGGTGACGAATCGGAAGAGACGCTGACGACCCCGCCCGGTGAGCAGAAGGGCGGACGCAAGCGCGCCAAGCGAATCGATGAAGGTAGCCGCGACGGCGGGTTGTTAATCGTGCGTCTGGAGAACCTGTTCAGCTGGACCGAACACGTGGACCTGGATCGCTGGTCGGACGACAGCGAAGACCCGGACGCGGCCAGAGTCGTCGAGGACCTCGACGAGTTGAGCTTGTCGCGCACCCGTCTGCGCAAGGGCGGCGGCCTCAAGCTGCACCTGGATTTGCCGCCGGCCGATGTCGACGATATCCCCTTGGGCGAGGGCATCAAGCTGCCGGAGTGGGATTACCGCAAACAGCAGATGCAGGACAGCTTCGTCAATCTGCAAATGATGGTGCCCCGCGACTGTGAGGCGCAGCCACTGCCGCCACGGCTGAAAGCCTCGGCGCACCGTCTGCGCCGCCAGTTCGAGCACCTGCGCAATGATCGCCAATGGTTACGCCAGCAACCCCAAGGGTCTGAACTGGACATGCAGGCCTGGCTGGATTTTCACGTTGAACGCGAGCATGGCCAATGTGCGGAACGAGGTCTGTTCATGGAGCAACGGCAGACGCGCCGCGACCTGGCGTGCCTGTTGCTGGCCGATGTGTCGATGTCCACCGACGCGCACTTGAACGATGAGCATCGGGTGATTGATGTGATCCGCGACAGTTTGCTGCTGTTCGGTGAAACCCTGTCGGTGCTGGGTGATGATTTCGCCCTGTACGGATTTTCCTCGCTGCGTCGTCATCAAGTGCGCATGCAGGAACTCAAATCCTTCACCCAGCGTTATGACGACACCACCCGCGGTCGCATTCAAGGGCTCAAACCGGGTTATTACACCCGCATGGGCGCCGCCATCCGCCACGCCACCCACCTGCTGGGCAAGAGCAAGCGACGCAGCAAACTGTTGCTGCTGCTCACGGATGGCAAACCGAATGATCTGGATTTGTATGAGGGGCGCTACGGCGTTGAAGACACCCGCGAGGCGGTGCTGGAGGCGCGGCGTCAGGGGTTGACGCCGTTCTGTATCACGATTGATCGCGAGGCCGGGGATTACCTGCCTTACATGTTCGGTGCCAATGGCTACACCTTGATCCGCCAGCCCGAGCAATTACCCCTGCGCTTGCCGCAGTTGTATCGCCAACTGACTCAGCCTTGACCGACACGATCCCTGTAGCAGCTGCCGAGCCTGCGAGGCTGCGTTCGGCTGCGCAGCAGTCGTAAACCCAGTCCCCGCGGTGTGTCAGGTAAAAAGGGGACTCAGGATTTACGACTGCTGCGCAGCCGAACGCAGGCTTCGCCAGCTGCTATGTATGGACTCGCCCCCACTGTCTACCCGCTTTTGAAAAACCGCCGCCCCGTTGCATCTATGTATCAGGCCTATTCGAAGAAG
>NZ_VOBM01000085.1:0-4379 GCF_008370005.1 Pseudomonas sp. ANT_J28 | reverse complement strand
TAGAGGTACACTTTTTCGACTTTTGCATCGGGTCGCATCATGAGGTGCTGGCTCCAGAAAGAGTTGGGGAGCACAGCTTCGAGCATCAGATTTCGACTTGGAATGTGGGCTTCATGGAGCGCTTACAGAAGTCGTGGGAGGCAAGGTCACGGGAACCTATGAAGAGGTGACCCAAGGGGCGCAGATCGTCTCGATGCTGTACACGAAGAAGTCCAGTGGCAAGGAGTACAGCTTCATGATTAACACCAGTATCGACTCTTCTTTGGAAGCTGGATGTAAGTGGGAATAGGGCGAGCACATGCGATTCAAGTATCTAGCCCTATCATTGCTCGGCCTGCTGTGGACGGCACCAGTGTTTGCCGATGTAATCACATTCAGCCCAACCAAAAACGTCGAAGCGACGCTCGTGTTGGAAGGTCCCATGCTAACAGTCGCCGTTAAAAGCGAGGCCCATAACGAATCCCGGACAATCGACTTTCAAGCTGAAAACGAATTGCATGTGCAGATCAACGATTTCAATTTCGACGGTATGAAGGATTTCGCTGTCTCGCAAATTGATGACGGAATGGGCACTTTCGATTACTACAGGATTTTTGTTTACCAACCAAAATCCAGCACCTTTGAGGAGTTACAGCCCGATTGCGGCGATGGTTTCGTCAATCTTCGTATAGAGAGCAAACGTAAAGCGTTGATCAGTACCTACTGGGAAATGAATGTTCCAAACCAATGCGTGACTCGCTTTTAGAAGCGTAGAACCTGAACGAATAAAGGATTGAACACGGTGAAAAATTTAATTTTGAATAGGCTGCTTTTATTGCTCGTAAGTTGGATGCCAGTTACAGCCATTGCATCGGTTCTTTGCAATCCTGAGAACGACTCCAAATACTTCCTTTCACAATGGTCGGATAGAGGCGATGGTCCCGAAGACATAGTTTCGAGCTTCGACGGGAAAGAGTTTTCCGTTGATCCTGGTCACGTCGTGTACCGCGGCGATCTCAATGGCGATGGCGTCGAAGATTTTATCTTCAACTCCCGTGTAGGTATCGGTTCGTCCATGGACAGCACATTCGCCTTTCTGATCCAGTGCCGTGGCTACCTGAAGCATGCGGGTGGTGATTACTTTGCCGGGGTCAAGGTGCTGGATGACGCTCCCAAGGATGGTGGCGATTTCAAGGATATCGAGATCTACTCCTACATCAGAAACTCCCTCGGTCAGATTCGATACAAAGACGACAAAGCGATGACCCGCCCGCATCTGTGGCGTTTTAATCCTCAGGCACAGCGCTATGAAGGGCAATCCGAGTAAGCCGCTGATGTGTATGTACCCAATTTTTCCTCAGATTAGGTTGCTTGGATTTCATCTGAATAGATCAAGGATAGAAGACAGTGAAACGCTTTTTTTTAGGGGCTCTTTGTGCACTGACATGCCAGGCCGTTCTACCGGTTTCAGTCGCACTTGCTCGGGACGAATGCACCGAGAACACCACAAGCCAACAAGTTGATAAGTGCTCTGAGGTATCGAAGGTTGCTGCCGACTCACAGTTGAATACGAGTTATCACCAACTGATGGCTCGACTCGAAACTCAGTATCAAGCCGAACCCGACACGGGGACAGCGTATACGGCGAAGGTCAAAGAAGCACAGCGCGCGTGGATAAAGCTGCGTGACGCAAATTGTCCGCTCGAAGCGTTTGAGATTAAGTCGGGTACTTCTGCCTACGTGACGACCGTGAATAACTGCGTCGCGAGAATGAGCCGCGAGCGTTCAGTCTTTCTAGACAATACTGCGCCCGACATCGTGAGTGGTTCGGCTGTTGGGCGTGGGTCAGATGTCTCGTGTCCATCTCAGGACTTTGCTCAGTTTCTACCGGTGTTTTCCGCTAATGCTGAATCCCAGAGGCGCCTCACTGCGCTGGCGGTGAAGATGCTGGTGTTAAAGCGTACAGAAGACCCGGGCCGATTCGAACCGTCCATTACTGGGGAAACAGGCTCCAGTTTGGCGTTTCCGTTGATGGCTGCGGTGGGGAAAGGCAAGACTGAAGGGGTTGAGATCGAACAAGTCGACGACAGTCACGTTAACGTTGTGGATAAACGAGCGGGTAACAGCAACATCAAGATTTTTAACTTTTCTCGAAAGGCGTGCTGGGCGCTTGTGGGGGTCGAAGACTGGTCAATCAGCGAGAAGGAGCTTGTTGCATCCAGTAAACCCGGAATGAGCCGCGCCGAAAGCTTCTGCTATCAACGTGCAGAGGGGTTGGGTGGTTTAGGCGCGATGGAGCAATACCGGCTGACTAAAGAACTGTTTGAAGCGTCCCTGGAAAACTATGTATGCGCTGCAGAGTCGGGTGATCCACAGGCGAGTCTGTCGGCGGCAAGTTTGAGTCTTTCGCAGATGGCGCCTCAATTGGAAACCAGCAAGCTTGAGGCTTTGTTCAAAGCGGCATCGACGACAGCGAGCGGCGCGCTGGGTTATGCCACGTACTTTTGTAACGGTAATTCCACCGACTATAACGGCCCTTGCCTGCACCCCGAGGAGGCAGAAAGGGAAGTTATTCGCGCGGTTTCCATGGGCTCCACAGATGCGATGAGCTATCTGGGTTCTTCTTTTGAAAGTGGCCAGTTGGGAACGAAGGATCTGTCCCGGGCGTTGGCCTGTTATCAGTTGTCCGCTGATAAAGGCCACCCGCAGGGTAGCGACGGCGTGAAGCGCTTGGTTTCGCAAGGCTCAGACATAAAGGCCAGTCACTGTCTGTGAATTTCGCTGTGCAGATATAAACGTTGAAGAAGGGGACGTTGAACCGGTCGATCGTATTGAGGCTCGGTGCGACTTTGGTTCAGCAAGAAGGGGGGATGCGAAGCCCCCCGTTCTCTATTCGCGAAGTTGCTACACCTTCGCCCGATGCTCCGCCGGATCCGGCGAATCAATATGGTCCAGCGCTCGCTCCACTAACAGATGCACACCGACCGCCATTCTGCTGAGTGCCAGTGCGACGGAGCGGCGTGAGCCTTCTACACTGTCGGCCAGGTCGGCGGCGATGGCGCTGATGGAAAGCAGGTCTTCCGAGGCGTTGGCCAGAAGGGTTTCGGTGTGGAGGTCGGGAGCGACGATGAAGAGGTCGCCATTGCGACGTTTAGGTTTTTTATCCGCAGGGGTGCCGAGGTGAAGATCTAGGGCGCGCTCGGCGGCTTCGTGGAGTTTTTTCGAATCGTAGGATTCGTAGGGGGATGTGTCTTCGTGTTCGGGGGGATTAGGTGTTGGCTTGATCATAGGAGTAATACCGAGATTAAGGAGCTAACACCGTTTCGCTTGCTTCGAAGGAGGTGGCAGCTGTGCATAGGTGTGCAAGACCGACTCGGTAAACCGGCAGACCCGAAGGTCTCCCATACACAGCTGCCATAACGATTCGCGAGCATAAGAAAACACTCGATGAATAGCCATAACCAATTGCATGCCGAGCCGGACTTGCACGTCCGTGTCACCGATTTGCGGCGACCACCAGAGACTATCGGTGATACCGAAGACTGCCTAGTTCACGGACAGCCCGGCGTGTTGAAGGAAATGTCCGAGAGGTTTGAGGGGATCAAGATCAAAAGATCGCAGCCTTCGGCAGCTACAGGATTGTGTTTCTTCAGGTGTAGGGATGGTGTCGAGAGGTGACGCGGAGCGTCACGGGATGTATTCCTTTGCTGCGCGTGGGAACGTCGGGTTGGCGTGACTTGGTAGTCATTGGCGTCAAAAAGACCTGCATCTTCTTCTAACGCAACCAGATAGTGGCGTTCTCGCTTGAAGCCGCTACACTGCGCCGACCGTTCATTTTCATTTTGAGGCTGTACGCATGAAATTTCGTTTTCTTCTGTGGATGCTGGGTTTGTTGATGGGTAAGGCCAGTCGGACTAATCCTGCATTTCAACAGCAGTTGGGTGACAAGGAATTGGTGTTTCAGCTGCAGACCCTGGACGGGAAAGTGGCGCGGCATTTCTTTGTGAAGGATCAGCGCATTACCAGCAAGTCGGGCGTGTATGCCGAGCCTGCGTTTGCGGTTGCCTTTAAAGACGCGGCGTATGGCTTTGCCACGATGCAGGCGAAGAACAAGCAGTTGGCGTTTATGACGGGGATTCAGGACAAGTCGATTCAGATCAAGGGCAACCCGGCGCTGGTGATCTGGTTTCAGGGGTTGACCAAGTATTTGAAGCCGCGGAAGGCGAAGGCAAAAGCCAAGGCTTGAGGTCCGCCAGTTAGACCGAGTTGGATTCTTCGCGAGCAAGCCCGCTCCCACATCTATGGTTACCCCCTTTTCTGCAATACTGTTTTTGATGTCGTGTTTGGCTTGCTTTCATCTATCCGGCGTCTGAGTGGGGTTGTAGCCCCGCGCCTCGATG
>NZ_VOBM01000084.1:0-4879 GCF_008370005.1 Pseudomonas sp. ANT_J28 | reverse complement strand
CGGCAGCATTGGTGTGCTCTTTATAGTAAAACGCCCCAGGCCTGCGAGGCCTAGGGCGGTGAAGATGTCTAAAACCCGGTATCCGGTTAACCGCAAGGCTGCTCCGCTTAAGTGAACAGCATTGCCGTCTGACGGGCCTTTTTGCATTTCAAGCCGGCAATCGGTTTTATTGATATACCGTAACAATAGTTGACCGATTTTCTAGGAGAAGCGGATAATGCGCGTCATCACGCATTATGGCGGCGTAACGCCGGGAGATAGTTAGCATGAGCGTCGAATCCTTCACCCCCACGGCTTTGCAATTCACCCACGGTGCCGCGCACAAGGTGAAGAGCCTGGTCGATGAAGAGGGGAATGATCGCTTGAAGCTGCGTGTATTCGTTACGGGCGGCGGTTGTTCAGGTTTTCAGTACGGCTTCACCTTCGATGAAGAAGTGGCCGATGACGACACCATTGTCGAGCGCGAAGGGGTGAGTCTGGTCGTTGATCCGATGAGCTTCCAGTACCTGGCAGGTGCCGAGGTGGATTATCAGGAAGGTCTGGAAGGTTCGCGCTTCGTGATCAAGAATCCGAACGCCAGCACCACGTGTGGCTGCGGCTCTTCGTTCTCGATCTGATCGTAATCGCCGCATCACAAGCGCCGCATGGCCTCAGGGCTCTGCGGCGTTTTGCTGTCCGGGATTGGGTATGGCTAGTCAGGCAGGGTAAATGGCGCCAAGTATGCGCGGGCCACGGGCGCCGGTGACGCTCGGGCGATTGGCAGCGATGCCTTCAAGGCAGCAATGGGCCAGCCAGGCGAAGGCCATGGCTTCGACCCAGTCCGGGTCTACACCGTAAGTCGCGGTGCTGCTGACTTTGGCGTTCGGCAGCAAGCTAGCCAAGCGGTGCATCAGCGTGGCGTTGTGGGCGCCGCCGCCGCAGATCAACAGTTCCTGGGTATCTGGTTGGGCGCTTTGCAGTGACTCGACGATGGTCAGGGCGGTCAGTTCGAGCAGGGTTGCCTGTACATCTTCTGCGGCGAAGGTCGGCAGTTTCGATAGATGCTGTGTCAGCCATGGCAGGTTGAACACTTCGCGGCCGGTGCTCTTGGGGCCTTTGGTCACGAAAAACGGATCACTCAGCAGTTCGTTCAGCAGAACCGGTTGGACCTTGCCGCTGGCAGCCCATTGGCCATCGCGATCAAAGTTGTCGCCGCGTTGCTGGTGAATCCAGGCATCCAGCAAGACATTGCCCGGGCCACAGTCGAAACCGGCTACGGGTTTGCCGGGCTCGATCAGGCTGAGGTTGCTGAAACCGCCGACGTTCAATACTGCGCGATTGCCTGCGCGCTCTTCAAACAACGCTTCGTGAAAGGCTGGGACCAGTGGGGCGCCTTGTCCGCCAGCCGCAACATCGCGGCTGCGGAAGTCGCTGACCACGGTGATGCCGGTCAACTCGGTCAGAAGGGCAGGATTGCCGATCTGCACGGTGAAGCCGCGCGCCGGTTCGTGGCGAATGGTCTGGCCGTGGCTGCCAATCGCACGAATGTCTTCGGGCTTCAGGTTTTGTTGGTCGAGGAGGGTGTGGATGCCCTGTGCTGCCAGCTTCACCCAGTTTTGTTGGGCGATGGCGGAGCGGACAATCTCGTCCGGGCCGCTGGCGCACAAGCCAAGCAGCTCGGTGCGCAGGGAGTCAGGCATTGGGGTGTAGTGCGTGGCGATCAGTTTGATCGCCGAGGCCAGCTCGACCAGCGCAATGTCCAGGCCATCGAGGCTGGTCCCGGACATCACACCTATATAGAGGGCCATGGCTTAGCGCTTGCTCGAAGCCAGTTGCGTGGATTTCTCTTGATCCATGCGCGCCATCAGCGGTTGGCTCTGGGCGAGGAAACGTGCGCGCTCGGCTTTGGAGATCGGATCGGCCATCGCCACCTTCTGGCCTAGTGGGTCGACGTGCACGCCATTGACCTGGAACTCGTAATGCAAGTGCGGTCCGGTGGAAAGTCCGGTGGTGCCGATGTAGCCGATCACCTGGCCTTGTTTGACGCTACTGCCAGTCTGCACGCCTTTGGCAAAGCCCTGCATGTGGCCGTAAAGCGTACGGTAGGTGTTGCCGTGCTGGATGATCACGGTATTGCCGTAGCCGCCACGGCGACCGGCCAACAACACTTTGCCGTCACCGGCTGCCTTGATTGGAGTGCCACGCGGCGCTGCATAGTCGACGCCTTTGTGAGCGCGGATCTTGTTCAGGATCGGGTGCTTGCGGCCCATCGAGAATTTCGAACTGATGCGGGCGAAATCTACCGGGGTACGGATAAACGCCTTGCGCATGCTGTTGCCGTCAGCAGTGTAGTAGCTGCTGTTGCCTTGTTTATTGGTGTAACGCACGGCGGTGTAGGTCTTGCCGCGGTTAGTGAAACGAGCGGAAAGGATCGGGCCATTGCCGACAGCCTTGCCATTGACGACTTTCTGTTCGTAGATGACATCGAATTCGTCACCCTGGCGAATATCCTGGGCGAAGTCGACGTCATAGCCAAACACGCTGGCCATGTCCATGGTCAGGCTATGGGACAAGCCGGCGCGTGCAGCGGACTGCGACAGGGAGCTGTTGATCACGCCATGAACGTAGGCAGAACGCACGGTAGGCTTTGCGGTAATGCGATTGAATGCATAACCCTTGTCATTCTTGGTCAGGGTGATGCTTTCGACGTCGCTGACCTTGCTGTGCAGATTGGTCAGCTGGCCATCGGGGCTCAGCTCGAATTCGAGCTTCTGGCCATGTTTGAGTTGGCTGAACTGCTTGGCTTGTTTGTCACTGGCCAGCACTTCATGCACCGAAGCTGCTGGAAGGCCGACTTTTTCAAACAGGGTGGAGAGCGTATCGCCTTTAGAAACGATCACTTCCCTGTGGTTTGGAGACTTTTTTTCTTCGATCACAGGTGCTGGCGCGGGTGCGGCCTGAGCGGTTTCCTGGGGTTCTTCGGCGCTGTTTTCGATCTGCGCAAAAGGGGACGCCGCTGGCTCATTTGTGGCTTGGACCGCTTCGGCAGCGTCTTGATCTTGTGTCAGTTGTTCAGCAGGGCTTTCCAGTTCAAGGCTCAGGGTCGTTTTTTTTGCTTCAACATCACTGGAAGGAAATACCAGAAGCGCCAGGCTCAGAAGGGCGGCGATGCCACTTGCTGCGAGCAGGTGGGTCTTCGGGTAAAGCGGCGGCGCTTTAGACGATTCTTTGGTCATAGGTGATTTTTGACTTTGAAAAAGATGAATTGGAAAAGATGAATGACATGATGAAGATGAAATAACTGTATAAAATATAACCAAATCATCCCTGAAGCAAGTCCGCGAACGCTGTGTCTGTGGATTGGTGTCCGTGCGCCGGGCAAAACTTGTATTTGACGCGCGATCTTGTATGGTTGGTTCCCTTTGAATTCGAGCCTTGCGGGTCTGTTATGAAGTCGGTTGAAGAGCAGCTAGCGCTGATTAAACGTGGTGCGGAAGAACTGTTGGTCGAGTCCGAGCTGATCGAAAAGCTCAAGCGTGGCCAGCCGCTACGTATTAAGGCAGGCTTCGATCCGACCGCGCCGGATTTGCACCTGGGTCATACCGTGCTTATTAATAAGCTGCGCCAGTTCCAGGAGCTGGGGCATCAGGTGATCTTCCTTATAGGTGACTTCACCGGGATGATCGGCGATCCGAGTGGCAAGAGTGCGACACGTCCTCCTCTTACCCGCGAGCAGGTTCTCGAGAATGCCGAGACCTACAAGACCCAGGTTTTCAAGATTCTTGATCCGGCGAAAACCGAAGTTGCGTTCAACTCCACCTGGATGGATCAGATGGGGCCGGCCGATTTCATTCGCCTGACGTCTCAGTACACCGTGGCTCGCATGCTCGAGCGCGACGACTTCTATAAGCGCTACAGCACCAATCAGCCAATCGCCATTCATGAGTTTCTCTACCCGCTGGTTCAGGGTTACGACTCGGTAGCCTTGCGCGCGGATGTCGAGCTGGGTGGTACAGATCAGAAGTTCAACCTGTTGATGGGGCGTGAACTGCAGCGTGGATATGGTCAAGAGGCTCAGTGCATTCTGACCATGCCGCTGCTCGAAGGTCTGGATGGCGTGAAGAAGATGTCCAAGTCCTTGGGCAACTACGTAGGTATTCAGGAAGCGCCGGGTGTGATGTACGGCAAACTGGTTTCCATTCCGGATGCGCTGATGTGGCGCTACTTCGAATTGCTCAGCTTCCGTTCCATGGATGAGATCAATGTATTCCGTGCTGATGTCGAGGCGGGTGCCAATCCGCGTGATATCAAGATCAAGCTGGCTGAAGAGATCGTTGCGCGTTTCCATGGTGAAGAGGCTGCGGCCAATGCTCACCGTGCGGCGGGTAACCGTATGAAGGAAGGCGAACTACCGGACGATCTGCCAGAGATTGAATTGGCTGCTACTGAAGACATGCCGATTGCTGCTGTCCTTAATAAGGCAGGTCTGGTCAAGAACTCGGCTGTCGCGCGGGACCTTCTAGGTTCTGGTGGTGTGCGTATAGATGGTGAGGTTGTCGATCGCACCTTTATATACGTACTGGGCGCTACCCATGTTTGCCAGGCTGGGAAGAAGGCATTTGCGCGTATTACGCTCAAATCCGAATAAAGCTCAAATTAGGGGTTGACGGCAGATTCTGGAAGTCTATAATTCGCCCCACTTCCGGCGCAGTCGAAACGGAAAACTCCTTGGTAAACAATGAGTTATGCAGTTTTCGACAGCGAGTTGCTTCGGGTCATCGAAGCCCAGAAGGAGTTGAAAGAGTGGTGTTGTTTGGCTCTTTTAACGATTCGATCTTCTCGGTCGAAAGCGGTGTAAAAGAGGTGTTGACAGCAGCGAGTAACGCTGTAGAATTCGCCT
>NZ_VOBM01000083.1:0-5417 GCF_008370005.1 Pseudomonas sp. ANT_J28 | reverse complement strand
TCCGTACGCGTATCTAAAAGATGTCCTCACGCGCCTGCCGACGCAGCGCGCGAGTGAAATCGATCAGTTGCTGCCGCATAGGTGGCAGCCGGTCTAATCAGGCAAGGCGTGATGCCCGGACGCATACGGTTCGCCCGACCATCAGCGCATTTGACAGCTTCAAAGGGGCTGAACTAGCTTTACCTACAAGCTCCGAGTGCTTGGAGTTTTCCAATCTTCGGCATCGCAGCTGGCGGCAGCACAGGCCCATTTGTACGTTTGGGAAAGCGGCGGCATTCGGGATGTGTCTCTTGGCTTTACTCCCAATAACGACCACTGCCTACTGGCAAGGAGTTGTGATGCGCGCCACGGCGTTTTCAGTCGGTGAACCTGCCCCTTGGTTCTATTGCCGTACTCAACTGAGAGAGCGTTTTTGTTTCGACACCGTAGCTGGCCGGTATGTAGTGATTTCTTTTTTGGGTTCTGCGGCTGATCCTGCATCTATTAAAGTTCTGGAAGGGCTTCGGGCTCATCGTGATCGCTTCGATGACGATCAAGTCTGCTTCTTTGGTGTTTCCGTAGATCCAGAAGATGAAAAGCTGAAACGGGTAAAAGATTCGATACCTGGCATGCGCTTCATCTGGGATTTTGATCGGTCAGTTAGTGCGTTCTACGACACATTACAGCTAGACGGCAGCATCAGGCCAATGACCTATGTGCTAGACCCTGCGCTACGAGTCATGGCCATCGTCCCGATAGAGGAGCCGGTTGATAACCATGTGCCCTCGTTAATGCGCTTTCTGGATAGATTGCCAGCACTGGCTCCTCAACATGCAGCCACTCCACACGCACCAGTCCTAGTGGTTCCCCGTATATTTGAGCCCGCGCTGTGTAAAGCACTAATAAGTTATTACGACGAACGTGGCGGAGAGGAATCCGGGTTTATGGTGGAGCGGTCGGGTAAAACCGTCCAAATCGCCGACCATAGCCACAAACAACGTCGCGACTGCACGATTGAGGACAAGGCTCTATCCAAAGCATGCTCGTTGCGTATAACCAACCGCCTGGTTCCAGAGATACACAAAGCGTTCCAGTTCAATGCCACACGGATGGAGCGCTATCTGGTGGCCTGCTACAACAGCGAGGAAGGCGGGCATTTCCGGCCCCATAGGGATAACACCACCAAGGGTACAGCGCACCGCCGTTTTGCCATTTCCTTGTTTCTTAATTCGGGAGAGTACGAAGGAGGTTTTCTGCATTTTCCAGAATTTGGAAAAGTGCTTTACAGCGCCCCAGTTGGAGGGGCTGTGGTGTTTTCGTGTTCTCTTTTACACGAAGCCACTCCCGTAACCAAAGGTCGCCGCTATATGTTCCTCCCGTTTCTATACGATGATGCTGCTGGTGTCATTCGAGAAGAGAATCTCCCATTTCTTGAAAGTTGACTCGTGCTCAACACAATTCGACTGTCATTACAGATGGCCGTGAATGCTAGCTCGTTGTCAGTGCAGTACCGCGACCCTGCGTACCCAAGGTCATTACATCAGTATGTCTGCTGAAGTCACCTTGCGTAAGCTAGGCAGGCACCCACTTATGCGGCAGCAGTTGCCCGATCTCGCTTGCTCGCTGCGTCGGCAACCGCATCAGCACATCTTTGAGATAGGCATACGGGTCATGCCCGTTCAGGCGCGCCGACTGGATCAAGCTCATGATCGGCGCCCGTTTGCCGCTGCGTAGCGATCCGGCAAACAACCAGTTCGAGCGTCCAAGTGCCCATGGCCGGATCTGGTTTTCGACCTGTTTGTCGTCGATGGGCACAGCCCCATCCTCCAGGTAGCGCGTCAACGCTACCCAGCGATTAAGGCTGTAATTTAAGGCTTTGGCGGTTGCCGATCCGTTGGGCACAAGATCACGCCGGGCCAACATTCAGTCATGCAGAGCTTCAATGACGCAGTTTCAAGGCTTGATCTGGCCCTGATTGGCGCACAAAGAGCCCAGCCCGAGCAGCAGGGCCGAACGCTTGGGTTTCAGATACGACTCGATCCGCGTCAGGGTGCAAGGCGCCAGGGCTTGCAATGCCGCAGGAAGCGGTTCCTGGACAAACAGCAGGCCCGGCGTATGGGCTACGCTGCTGGCCTGCGACTCGGTGATCGAACTGACGGGCCGCCCCATGTAATAGACCAGGCGAATGTCCGCAGCTCCCAAGCTATAGGCCGGGTAGTTTGGGTACGCGTCGGTGGCGGCCTTTATCTGCGCAAATCCGTCGATCCGATGGGCGAACACCCGCCCTTCAAGACCCAAGTAGAACAGCGTGTATCCCGCCAGTACCACGGCCGGAACAACGCGCAGACTCCAGCGCTGCCAAGGGTGCCGGGCCTGGGTCAGCAGTTGGCTCCAGTGCCAGGCCAACAGCAGGGCGATGGCCGGGTAGATAGGCAACAGGTACTTGGCGTGCTTTTCGGTGAACAGCGAGAAAAGCAGCAATGGCACCAGAACGCAGCACAGCAACAGGGTCAGCTGCGGGCTCAGGCGGATGGCGTGCCAGAGTTGCCGCGGCCGCACCAGTAATATCAGCCAGAAGGGAAAGAAATCCCCACCCAGATACAACAGATAGGCATACCAGGCTTCTGCCCCCTGGCCATTGATTTTCTTGACGATGTCTTCGTTGAGGATGGCCGACCAGACGCCCCAGCCCTCCTGCATGGACACAGCCAGATACCAGGAAGTCCCGACCAGCACTGCAAGCATCCAGCCCCAGCTGTCACACAAAAATGCTCGGGCCAGACGATCGCGGCTGATCAACGCATAGACCAATATCGGTGCGGTCACCCACAACAGGCAGACCGGCCCCTTGGTCAACAAGGCACAGCCGAGCAGCCCGTAACTGAGCCAGACCCAGCTGCGACCGCCTTGCGCGAACAGAAAGCGCCATGCACAAAACAGTGCCAGCAGACACAGGCCGGTCAAAGGCATTTCAATTTCTGCCCGGCGGGCAAACAGGCTGAACCCGGCATTCGCCGCCAGGAACACCACAGCCAGCAGCGCCACTTGTCGCCCGGCGAATGCACATGCCTGGCGATACAAGGTCAGACAACACAGCGTCGCAAACAGCGCCGAAGGCAGGCGCACGCTCCATTCGGAGAGGCTGCCCAGCAGTGATGTGCTGACCAGGGCCAGCCAATAGAACAGCGGCGGTTTGGACAAGTACAGCTCGCCGTTCATGTACGGCAACAGCCATTGGCCAGCCTCGTGCATTTCTCGTGTCGTAACGGCGCGCCGGGCTTCATTGGCGCTCATGAACGGCAAACTCCCCAGTTCCCCAGTAAAACAGCAGCAGGAGCAACACCGCCACGCCCAGGGTTGGCCAGTCCAGCGCGCGCCGCGCGGTTTGCATCGGCACGAATGCCTCGCCTTCTCTACTCATACACGCCTTACTCCTTCCCCAAGATGCACGAGAATGCGTGAGTCTGCCCGACGGGTCAGCTCATCGTGTTTTCGTGAACTAATAACAACGTATTGCGCCTTCACGTAAGTTCCCGCTGGTTTCCAACGGAACACGAAGTGTAGCCAAGGCTGTAGAAAAGTTAGCGTGCGCTAATCACACTTTTCAGCCCGGGAATATCAATATTCCTTGTTCTACCCGGCTATAGCTGAGTGCGATGCAGGCAATCGAAGTAAAAAACGGCCAGTTTTATTAAAAAGAAAAGGGAGGGCATCCATGCCCTCCCCTCCGCTTTTCACGCGTCTGCGACAGTACTGATCAGGACCTCAAGTGGCGAGAATGAAGTCTGCGGCAGTGACGGTTGTTGCATCGGCCACACCGACCAGGCGGATGGAGTCAGCTATTCCTGCGGAGCTGATCAAGGTATCCGCACCGACATCGGTGATGATGACGCTGCCGGCAAAGGTCGCAGCGGTGACGCCGAACGCGGAAATATCGAGCAGGTCCTGGCCGCCCACCGCGTTGGCATCGAAGCCGATGATCTGATCGGTCCCGAAGCCCGCTGCGAACATGAAGATATCGTTGCCACTGCTGGCAACCATCACGTCGTTGCCGGCACCGCCAGTAACCGTATTGTTGCCAGTACCGCCATCGATAAAGTCATTGCCGGTACCACCCAACAATGTGTCGTTACCGTCACCACCGAGCAGCGTGTCGTTGCCTGTTCCACCATTCAAGACATCCGCCCCATCACCGCCGTCGAGGCTGTCATCGCCAGTGCCGCCGTTCAGGGTATCCGTGCCAATGCCACCGAACAGTTGGTCGTTACCGGCGTCGCCATTCAGTGTGTCGTTGCCGCCGTTGCCGGTGAGGATGTCGTTGCCGCCGCCACCATTGAGGGTGTCATTACCCACCCCGCCGGTGATGACGTTATTCAACCCGTTACCGTTGCCGACGAAGTTGCCGACTCCGGTGTAGGTCAGATTCTCGACATCAGCGCCCAGCGTGTAGCTGGCCAGAGAAGTCTGCACGGTGTCCGTACCGCCACCCACCACCTCGACCACCACGTCCAAGGCTGCATCGACGACGTAGGTATCGTTGCCGGCTCCCCCCAACATCCGGTCAGCACCTGCACCGCCATTGAGGAAGTCGTTACCCACCCCGCCGGTGATGGTGTTGGCTAGCGCGTTACCGGTACCGGTGAAGTTACCGGCTCCCGTATAGGTCAGGTTCTCGACGTTGGCACCGAGCAGGTAGTTCGTCAGGCTGGTTTGCACCAGATCGGTACCGCCACCCAGCGCCTCGGTGACAACGTCACCGACGTTGTCGACCACAAACGTGTCGTTGCCGGCACCGCCGTTCATGGCATCCGCGCCGAGCCCACCATTGAGGACGTCGTTGCCGTCCTCGCCATTGAGGACGTCGTTGTCGTCTCCGCCGTTGAGGATGTCGTTGCCAGTGCCGCCAAACAACTGGTCCATACCGGCGAGGCCATTCAGCGTATCGTTCCCGCCCAGGCCAAACAGCACATCGTTACCTGCGGTGCCGGTGAGGGTGTTCGCAAAAGCATTGCCCTGCAGCACCACGCCCTGTACCACAACCGCCGCCGTCGCCGCAGAGGTCACCGACTCCAGCGTGCCGAAGCCATCGATGTAGCGCACGATCACTCGCAGTTGCAGATTGACCTGCGCCGCACCAGGGGTGAAGGTCGCAGCAGTCGCGCCGTTGATGTCGGTGAAGGAAGTGCCGACACCTTGCTGCCATTGGAAGCTGAATGTGCCCAGCCCATCCAGATCGGCAATCCCACCCGTCAGCGCGGTCAGCACCTGCCCTTGATCCGGTGTCGTATCGCTGATCAGCAACGCGCCTGTCGGTGCATCGTTGACGTTGGCCACCGGCCCCAGGATGTTGGACGAAGCGCTTTCGGCCGCACCGAAGTCATCCACGTAGCCGATTACCACGCGCACTTCCTGGCCGACCTGAGCCTGGCCAAGCGCGA
>NZ_VOBM01000082.1:0-5728 GCF_008370005.1 Pseudomonas sp. ANT_J28 | reverse complement strand
CGGTGGGTCAGATGACTTTAATGTTGCCTGACCCACCGCATTCGCGAGCAAGCCCGCTCCCACAGGGGATTGCGGCGATCAATCATTGGCTGGCTGCCAGCCGCCGTGTGCGATCCAAAACCAGGCGACAACGCCAGTTTTAACTTCACCCTTGTAGACCGTCTTGCCCACCCCCATATTGGGGCGACTGACGCGTGAAGGAATCCAACTTGAGCGAACTTCTCAACCGCCGCCTGGCTCTGCTCGGCGAGCGCGCTAACCTCTCTCTGCTCGAACAGTGCCTTCACGGCATCGAACGTGAATGCCTGCGCGTGACCGGCGAAGGTCGCCTGGCGCAAACGCCGCACCCGGAAGAATTGGGTTCCGCGCTGACCAACGAACAAATCACCACCGACTATTCCGAGTCGCTGCTGGAGTTCATCACGCCCGCCCTGCCCGATCCGGCGGATACGCTGGCGAGCCTGGACAAAATTCATCGTTTTGCCTACAGCAAGCTCGGCAACGAGTACCTGTGGAGTCCATCGATGCCGTGCCCGCTGCCGGCCGAGGAAGACATCCCGATCGCCTATTACGGCACCTCCAACATCGGTCAGCTCAAGTACGTTTACCGCAAGGGCCTGGCCCTGCGGTACGGCAAGACCATGCAGTGCATCGCCGGGATTCACTACAATTTTTCCCTGCCGGAAAAGCTCTGGCCGCTGCTTAAAGAGGCTGAAGACTTTGTCGGCACCGACCGTGACTATCAATCGTCGGCCTACATCGCGCTGATCCGTAACTTCCGTCGCTACAGTTGGCTGCTGATGTACCTGTTCGGTGCGTCGCCAGCGCTGGACGCCGGTTTCCTGCGTGGCCGCTCGCATCAACTGGAACAACTGGACCCGGACACTTTGTACCTGCCGTACGCCACCAGCCTGCGCATGAGTGACCTGGGTTACCAGAGCAACGCCCAGGCCGGCCTGACGCCGTGCTACAACGATCTGGCCAGCTACACCGACAGCCTGCGTAAAGCGGTTGCCACGCCTTACGCGCCGTACGTCGAAATCGGCACGCATCAGGACGGTGAGTGGGTTCAGCTCAACACCAACATCCTGCAAATCGAAAACGAGTACTACTCCAACATCCGCCCGAAACGCGTGACCTACACCGGTGAACGGCCGATCCAGGCGCTGGTGGCCCGTGGCATTCAGTACGTTGAAGTGCGCTGCCTGGACATCAACCCGTTCCTGCCGATGGGCATCGACCTGCCGGAATCGCGGTTCCTCGACGCATTCCTGCTGTATTGCGCGCTGAACGACAGCCCGCTGCTGACCAATACCTCGTGCGGCAACGCGACCTCGAACTTCCTCAGCGTGGTCAAGGAAGGTCGTCGTCCGGGCCTGCAACTGCAACGCGACGGTCATCCGGTGGACCTGAAAGAGTGGGCCAGCGAGTTGCTGGAGAAGATTGCACCCCTGGCGGCGATGCTGGATCAGAGTCATGGCGGCGATGCGCATAGCAAGGCGCTGGATGCGCAGCTGGCCAAGGTCAAGGATCCATCGCTGACGCCATCGGCCCAAGTGCTGGCGGCGATGGCTGAGCACAAGGAGAGTTTTGCTCAGTTCTCCCTGCGTCAGAGCCGCGCGCATGCGGAGTTTTTCCGCAGCGAGCCGCTTTCAAGCGAAGACCAGGCGAAATTTGAAGACCGGGCACGTTCGTCGCTGGCCGAGCAGATTGAGCTGGAGCAGAACGAGGTGGGCGATTTCGATGTGTTTGTCGGGTCGTATCAGGCGAGCATTCTGGCAATCAGCAACTAACCTGCAAACGCAGGTCACCTGTGGGAGCGGCGGTGCGACGATTCGACTTGCTCGCGAAGGCGGCGTGTCAGTCAACATTGATGTCGGCTGACACGCCGCCTTCGCGAGCAAGCCCGCTCCCACATGGATAACGATGTACTACTCTCCCTTAGAATTTTCCGCTCATAAGCTCATTCGAAAAAGTTATTTATTTTCGGATTCTTATATCATTTAGTCTCCTTTTCTCGTCGACTATCGGTCGCCTGACAAGGAGCTTCTCAATGAAACTGACTTTCCCCCTTCGCCTGCTGGCGGCCGCGTCTCTGGCTGCGGTGAGTTTCTTTGCCCAGGCGGCTGACGTCACCGTCGCCTACCAGACCACCGTAGACCCGGCGAAAGTCGCCCAGGCCGACGGCGCGTACGAAAAAGCCACCAACGCCAAGATCGACTGGCGCAAATTCGACAACGGCGCCGACATCATCGCCGCCATCGCTTCCGGCGACGTGCAGATCGGTTACCTCGGTTCCAGCCCCCTGACGGCGGCGATCACCCGTAAAGTCCCGGTAGAAACCTTCCTCATCGCCACGCAGATCGGCGCCGCTGAAGCCCTGGTTGCCCGCGACGGTTCCGGGATCAAAACCCCACAAGACCTGATCGGCAAGAAAATCGCCGTGCCGTTCGTGTCCACCGGCCACTACAGCCTGTTGGCTGCGCTGAAGCACTGGAACATCGATCCATCGAAAGTCACCGTCCTCAACCTTGCCCCGCCGGCCATCATTGCTGCGTGGAAACGCGGTGACATCGACGCCACTTACGTGTGGGACCCAGCCCTCGGTGTGGCCAAGGAAAACGGCAAAGTGCTGATCACCTCCGGTGAACTGGCCAAGTTCGGCGCACCGACCTTCGATGCCTGGATCGTGCGTAAAGACTTCGCCGAGAAACACCCGGAAATCGTCACCGCGTTCGCCAAAGTGACCCTCGATGCCTACGCCGACTACCGCAAAGATCCAAAAGCCTGGCTCGCCAACCAATCCAACGTCGACAAGCTGGTAAAACTCTCCGGCGCCAAGGCCGGCGACATTCCATTGCTGCTGCAAGGCAACGTCTTCCCGCTGGCGGCTGATCAGGTGATCACCCTTGGCGCACCGACCACCAAGGCCATCACCGACACCGCCGCGTTCCTGAAAGAACAAGGCAAGGTTGAAGCCGTGCTACCGGACTACGCCCCCTACGTCAGCGCCAAATACATCACCAACTGATCGGAGTTGACCGCGATGGCTTTGCTTCAGCTGGAGCGCATCAGCGCACAGTACCCCGGCGCCGCCGAACCGGTACTGGCGGATATTTCCCTGAGTCTTGGGCCCCAGCAGTTGCTGGTCGCCCTCGGCCCGTCCGGCAGTGGCAAGACCTCGCTGTTGAACCTGATTGCCGGTTTCGTCGAGCCCAGCGCCGGGCGCATCCCCCTTGACGGCGTACCGGTCAAAGGCCCGAGCGCCGAACGCGGCGTGGTGTTCCAGGACGATGCCCTGCTGCCTTGGCAGGACGTGCTGGCCAATGTCGGCTTCGGTCTGGAACTGGCCGGCATTGCGCGGGAAAAACGTGAAATGCGCGCCCGGGAAATGCTCGCTTTGGTGGACCTTTCCGGTTTCGAAAGTCGCCGAATCTGGCAACTCTCGGGCGGCCAGAAGCAACGTGTCGGCCTGGCCCGTGCTCTGGCTGCTGATCCGCGCGTTTTGCTGATGGACGAACCCTTCGGCGCCCTCGATGCCTTCACCCGCGAACAAATGCAGGAGTTGCTGCTGCAAGTCTGGCAGCGCACCGCGAAACCCGTCTTTCTGATTACCCACGACATCGAAGAAGCGGTGTTCCTCGCCACGGACCTGATTCTGCTGGCGCCGAATCCTGGGCAAATCGTCGAACGCCTCAGCCTGGATTTCGGTCAGCGTTATGCCGCTGGGGAGTCGGCTCGATCGATCAAGTCAGACCCGCGCTTTATCGAAACCCGCGAACACGTGCTCGCCAAAGTGTTCTCCCAACGCAGCGCCGCCCAGCGGCAGGAGACCGTATGAGCAGCTATGGGGTTCCGGCCGTCACGGTCAAATCGCACTCGACGGTGATTCCTGTTCGACGCAGCCTCAGTACTCGCTGGATCAGTCTGCTGACACTCGTCGCGCTCGTGGTCATTTGGTGGGCCGTCACCGCCACTGGAATGATCGAACCGCTGTTCCTGCCGCCACCCTCTGCCGTGCTGCAAAAAGGCTGGCTGCTGGTGACCACCGGCTACATGGATTCAACGTTGTGGCAGCACCTTGGCGCGAGTCTCAGCCGAATCGGTTTGGGCCTGGGTTTCGCGGTGCTGACCGCCGTGCCGGTCGGCATCGCCATCGGCCACAATCGTATCGCTCGCGGCATTCTCGATCCGCTGATCGAGTTCTACCGCCCTATTCCACCGCTGGCTTATCTGCCGCTGATCGTGATCTGGTGCGGCATCGGTGAGCTGTCGAAAGTCTTGCTGATCTACCTCGCGATCTTCGCCCCGATCGCCATCGCTACCGCGACCGGCGTGCGTACCGTCGACCCGGCCAAATTGCGCGCGGCACAGTCCTTGGGCGCGACCCGGGCGCAGTTGATTCGCCATGTGATTCTGCCGAGCGCGTTGCCGGACATTTTGACCGGTGTGCGCATTGGCCTGGGTGTGGGTTGGTCGACGCTGGTTGCCGCCGAATTGATCGCCGCCACTAGCGGTTTGGGCTTCATGGTGCAGTCGGCCGCGCAGTTCCTGGTCACCGATGTGGTGGTGCTGGGGATTCTGGTGATCGCGCTGATTGCCTTCGCCATGGAAATGGGCTTGCGCGCCCTGCAACGCAAACTGGTGCCGTGGCATGGCCTGGCTCACTAAGACGTTTTGATCGCACTGACTACGCCGACAGATCGGCGCCCTGGATTGAAGAGAAAGACCATGAGCAACCTGACCATCGTCCCCTTAAGCTACGCCCTCGGCGCACACATCAGCGGCGTCGACATCAGCCAGCCGCTGAACCTGGAACAGCGCGACGCCATCGAGCAGGCGCTGCTCAAACATCAAGTGTTGTTCTTCCGCGATCAGCCGATCACACCGCAGCAGCAGGCACGTTTCGCCGCCAATTTCGGCGACCTGCACATTCACCCGATTTACCCAAATGTGCCGGAACAGCCCGAAGTGCTGATCCTCGACACCGCCGTCACCGACGTGCGTGACAACGCGATCTGGCACACCGACGTGACCTTCCTGCCGACCCCGGCCCTGGGCGCGGTGCTCAGCGCCAAGTTGTTACCGGAGTTTGGTGGCGACACGCTGTGGGCCAGCGGTATCGCGGCGTATGAAGCGCTTTCGGCGCCGATGAAAAACTTGCTCGAAGGGCTGACCGCGACCCACGACTTCACTCGTTCGTTCCCGCTGGAGCGCTATGGCAACACACCCGAAGCGTTGGCTCAGTGGGAAGAAGCGCGCAGGAAAAACCTGCCGCTGTCACACCCGGTGATTCGCACTCATCCGGTGAGTGGACGCCGGTCGTTGTTCGTCAATGAAGGCTTCACGTCGAAGATCAATGAGCTGTCGGAAACCGAAAGCGAGGTGATTCTGAAGTTTCTGTTTGCCCACGCGACACGGCCGGAATTTACCATTCGCTGGCGTTGGCAGAAGGACGACGTGGCGTTTTGGGATAACCGCGTGACACAGCATTACGCCGTCGATGATTACCGGCCGGCGCGGCGGGTGATGCAGCGCGCGACGGTGTTGGGGGATGTGCCGTTTTTTCGGTAACCCAGGGAGTTTTTTTACTAACTTTGATGGCCCCTTCGCGAGCAAGCCCGCTCCCACATCTATGGTTACCCCCTTTTCTGCAATACTGTTTTTGATGTCGTGTTTGGCTTGCTTTCATCTATCCGGCGTCTGAGTGGGGTTGTAGCCCCGCGCC
>NZ_VOBM01000081.1:0-7965 GCF_008370005.1 Pseudomonas sp. ANT_J28 | reverse complement strand
GCGCGACTAGAGGAAAGAACCATGAATTAAGGACAGGAAAGGCCTGTTTTTCGACCGACTCATGATTTTTTGAACCTCAAGCAGAGAGGGCATGAAAAATCGGTGGGTACTTCAGACCTTCCCTAAAGCCGATGATCAACAAGCTGAATGGACCAGAGACACCTTGGTGAACGTCTGGTCCACCACTAAAGGGGTCACAGCAATATGTGTTGCGATGCTGGTTGATCGTGGCCAGATAAGTTTTGATACTCCACTTGCCGAGTTCTGGCCTGCCTTTGCCGAGGGGGCAAAGAGAAAAATCACCCTCAGTATGCTGATGTCTCATCAAGCAGGGCTTTGCGGTTTTCGCGAGCCAGTTTCAGTCGACTACCTGTTTGACCTGCAGAAAGCAGCTAACCACCTTGCCGAGATGGAACCATTTTGGACGCCCGGAGAGGGGCATGGCTACCACGCACTAACAATCGGTTTACTGGTGAGTGAACTGTTCACGCGTGTAGATGGGCGGACCCTGAAGACCTTCGTCAGTGAAGAGCTATACGGCGCTTATGGCCTGGATATTCATATTGGTTTACCCGTGTCGATGTCGATGCGTAGCTCCGACGTTATTGCGCCACTTGACCTGAGCACTCAAGCGTACGCAACTGAATTCACCGATGCGCAAATAGCGGCATTGATGAACCCGATGATGTCGCCTGAAGTTGCCAATACTGCTGCTTGGAAGGCGGCAGATATCCCATCGGCCAATAGTTTTGCTACCGCAGAAGCGCTGGCGTTTATTTATGGCGCACTGGCAACTGACGGCATGCTGGCAGGCAAGAAATTGCTTGGCGAACAAGCGCTGATGGATTCCATTGCTCCTCAAACTCGTCGGGCCGTGGACAAAGTGATGAGCTTGGAAGCACAGTGGGCTAACGGTTTTCTCCTTAACACGATGCATCTCTACGGGCCAGATCAGTCAGCATTTGGGCATTCCGGTTGGGGAGGGTCCTTCGCATTCGCTGACCGAAACAAGGGCATCGGTTGTGCCTATACCATGAACAAGATGGGCGCTGACTTGATAGGTGATCCGCGCGCTGTCTCCCTCGTTAATGCGTTATATCAGGATTTGGAAAGTCTTAACAATTGACTCATTTTACATATCGCAGGCGTTAATTTTCCGAAGTGCCAGATGCTTATGAAGTTGTTCTGCCTGATGGCCGCCCAGTTGTTGAGCAGGAAAGGTACATGCGTGCGAGTCGAGTCGCGGTATATATCAACTTCTGGAAGAATATATGCGTAATAAAAATAAAAATATTTATTTGATCCTTAGTCCTATTTCCGCCGCTGTGGCGCTAGCTTTTTCCGGACAGGCACATGCGCTCAGCTTTCAAACAGATAACGGTTGGGATGGACAGTGGAATACCACGCTCTCCATAGGCTCCCAGTGGCGCGCAGAAGGCCAGGACAAGGCGCTTTACAGCGCTGCAAATGGCGCGCTAGCAGGTAAGTCGGGAGGGCTAGGTGACAAGGTTGATAGTGGCAACCTCAACTATGACAAGGGTGATCGCTTTTCAACAATCGGAAAGTTTGTTACCGATCTGTCGTTACGTAACGGCGACATGGGGGGGGTCATTCGTGTAAAGGGCTGGTATGACTACACTCTTGAACAAGAAGACGTCAATTTTGGCAGCGTGTCCAACGGATATCGTAAGCGACCGTTGAATGACGACGGCTTAGAGGATCTGCAGAAGTACCAGGGCCTCTACCTACTCGATGCTTATATCTACAACACCTTTAATTTTGAGCAAACACCGGTCCAAGTACGTCTTGGTCGCCAGGTTATTAACTGGGGCGAAAGCGTATTCATCCAAGGCGTGAACCAAGTTAATCCTCTGGACGTTCCGGCCCTGCGACGGCCTGGCACCGAGTTGAAAGAGGCCTTGATTCCAGTCTGGATGGCCTACATGAACATCGGACTGCCGGATGGCATGTCAGTAGAGACTTTCTATCAACTCAAGTACGAGAACACCCCGATAGAAGGCTGTGGCAACTACTGGTCGCAGACCGAGGGGGCCATTGGTTCCAAGCAGGGTGACTGCAATGTGGCGGGTGTCATAATCCCAGGGATTACCTCGGCCGAATCGATCAATGCCGGCGGTTATATCCCGACATATAAAGGCAAGGACCCCAGTGACGGTGGGCAGTGGGGTGTTGCGTTCCACATGCCAATCGATGCGGTCGATGGCGAACTAGGGCTGTACTACCTCAATTACCACTCTCGAACGCCCTTTATCGGTGTGTCGGCTGGCCACCCAACGCCGCTCGCAGCGTTCCCTAATGCGGCCCCTCCGCTATTTGGCGGCCTTGGCACCACTTGGGAGTACCCCGAGAATATTCACTTGTTTGGCTTGAGCTTTTCGACGGTGATCGACACTTGGTCGGTGGGCGCTGAGTTGAGTTACTCGCCTAATCAGCCGGTTCAGCAGAATGGCGCCGACTTGCTGCTTGGCGTCCTATCTGGCGCCGGGCCTCTGGGCGGGCTGCAACAACAGCTGCTCACCGGACAGAATCCGCAAAGCTTTTACGCCTCATGGGATCGCTTCGAGCAGACGCAGCTGCTGTTGAATGGCATAAACCAGTATCCCAATGTGCTGGGCGCAGAAACCCTCACGATAATTGGTGAGGTCGGTTTTCAGTGGAACAACGTACCACAAGGGGCTAGCGACCCTCGCTACGGAAGAGGCTTCGTCTACGGCGTAGGTTCCGATAGCAGTCTCGGTAGTACCTGTAGCGGCTCGGGCGGCCCCGTCAGCAATACAAGTCCCGGCGGTTGCAAGAACAAAGGCTATGTCACTGATTACGCTTGGGGATATCGCCTGAGAGCCCAATTGGACTACTCCAACGTAATGAACTCTGGAGTCGGAGTTTCACCGTACATCTTTGTCAGCCAGGACGTTGACGGGGTCTCTCCAGATGGGCAATTCAATGAAGGCCGAATTGTGACCTCGCTGGGAGCGACCTTTAACTACGACAAGAAACACAAAGTTGATCTGAGCTACGTCCGATTTGCTGACAGCGCGGTATACGACCCGTTGCATGACCGCGACTATTACGCGGCTAGTTACAGTTTCAGTTTCTAAACATAAAAGCAAGAGATCATAAGCATGAACAAGAAACTCCATGTTGCAATATTAGGAAGCTTTGCAGTATCAATATTTTTAGGACTAAGCACACCGGCTACTGCAAAAATTACTACCGAAGAGGCGGCCCGCTTAGGAAACGATCTGACACCGATGGGTGGCGAAATGGCCGGCAACCGCGACGGCACTATTCCTGCCTATACCGGCGGCATGAAAACACCACCGACAGGCTGGACTCCGGAGCAAGGGTACATAGACCCCTTCGCTGGTGAGCAGCCACTTTTTACAATTACCGCCGCGAATATGGCTCAATATGAAGACAAGCTAAGCGTGCGAAATACCCGAATTTCAAGATGCCCATATATTCATCGCATCGTACCGCCTCACTTCCACCGAATATTGAGGCCAAGGTAAAAAAGGAGGCGGTAAATGTCGAGCTGAACGGATTCGGTCTTGTCAATCTCAATGGCTCAACAACCCCCTTCCCAATTCCAGCTAACGGGTTGGAGGCAATATGGAATCACAATGTTCGTTTTTTGGGCGGCGGTATAGAACGCACTTTTATTCAGACCCCAGTACGGGCGACAGGCAGTTACTCACTAATCCGGGCACAGGAACTCAGGGTTTATGACCAGAACCTAGACAGTCATACGGAGAACCGACTATTTAATTTTATTGGGAAATTCCTCGATCCGGCCTCTTTAGTAGGAAATATATCGCTGGTGCATGAGCCTGTGGATCAGGTTAAGGAACCTCGTTCAGCCTGGATATATAGTGTCGGTCAGCGCCGCGTTCGGAGAGCTCCTATTATCGCCTACGATACTCCAGTAGATGGTTCTGAAGGATTGATCACCACCGACGACTATGACGCGTTCAACGGCGCCCCAGACCGTTATGACTGGAAGCTTCTTGGCAAGCGGGAGATGTACGTCGGATACAATGCATATCACATCGCATCAAAAACTCTTACTTATGATCAGATACTCACTCCAAATACACCAAATGCGAATTATATGCGATATGAATTGCACCGGGTTTGGGTAGTTGAGGCTAAGATTAGGGATGGCGCCAGGCATGTTTATGGGCGTCGCACATTCTATATAGACGAAGATTCATGGAGCATTCTAGCAACAGACGCCTACGATACCCGGGGCCAGCTTTGGCGCGTAGGGCTACACCCGTTAGTTCAGTATTACGATGCACAGGTTCCTTGGTATAGCGTCAGCATATGGCATGACCTGAATAGTGGAAGCTATTTGATTTCAGGTCTCGCAAATGAAGAGCGTGCCCCTTGGAAATTCGGCGTTCACGCTAAAGCCGCAGACTTCGAGCCGGGAGAACTGCGGCGCTTAGGCAACTAATACAACGCTGAACCCAAACAGGGCCTGTCGTCATAATGCGCAGGCTCTGCCTTGACAAAACTATCGATTGTGCTACTTATGCCCTTGGGCCGGCCTCCTCGGTTAACACAATACGCTGCTGGAACTGAGCGGCGGCAAGATAGTCATTACCACATATAAGAAACATTAGGTTTACATATTGAGGCGAGCGTAGCGAGTTGTCGCAGTCATCAGTGGATGACGAGTGGTGCATGCTTACTATATACTGAACTAAGTGCGGCTAACCCATAAGTGCGATTGATGCCAACAGATCCCAATAGAACCAGTACTGAGAAGCGAGAGGCCAAGCGGCTTGAAGTCATTCATGTCGCATCGCTGAAAATGAACGAGCGTGGTGCCACATCAATAAGCCTAAGTGATGTTGCTGAAGGCGCCGGACTTTCTCGCAATGCGCTTTATTATTATTTTAAAGATCGCATGGATCTTATTCATGCTTGCTATTTATATGCAGGCGAGGCAACGGAAGCAGATTTGCGCATTGTGCAAGACGAAAGATCAGGGGCATTGCAAAAGCTGAGCTCATATATTGAGCGCACTTTGTTAGGAGGCAGTGCTGAGCGCGCAGTGCTTACCGATGTTGATCTATTGCCTGAGCCGCGCAGGCAGGTTATTTGTGATATCAACGAAAGGAACATCTTATTACTAGAGTCTATTGTTGAGCAGGGCATAGCTTCTGGCGAGATTAGAAAGGTAGATCCTAAAGTCACCGTCCAAGTGATTCAAGGTATGTTGAGTTGGGCGCAGCTCTGGTATAGGTGGGCCGACTTGGAAGAAAGCAAGTTGGCAAATCGCTATGCTAGTGCCGCGAATGGGATTGCGCAGGTCATTTTTTATGGCATTAGCTCGGATCGTGAGCTTCAGTTTAATTGTGATCTAAAACTGCCTTTTCTCATGGCAAGACAGATAAATACGTTTGACTCAAAAAGCCTGTATCATGAGAAGAGATTTCAACTTATTGGTGCAGCGTCTTTATTGTTTAATTGCAAGGGAGTTGATGCAGCGTCGTTTGATGATATTGCGGAATATATAGGTGCTACCAAGGGTGCCATTTATCATTACTTTAAAGATAAGCCGGACTTGATTAAGGCTTGCTTTCTTCAGGCCTTTGATCAGTACGAGAAAATTGCTGACATTGCTTCGAAATGCAATATTGATCCATTAAGTAAACTTCTGGTCGTTTTGCATCTGAACTGTCAAGCGCAAATATCGAATAGTCCTCCACTTACTTTACAAGGTACTACATCCCCGTTTGCTCATAAATATGCTAGCCGATCAAGAGCTATCGCCAGTAATCTAGATGATATTCGATCAGCTGCTGTCAGCGAGGGACTGCATCGCAACACAGATAAGAATATTATCAGCCTGGCTCCCGGCGCTTTTTTTTGGATACCACGCTGGTATGCAAAACAATCTCGGATTAGCGAAATCGATCTGGCGGATGAGATCTGTAAAATAATGTCCGTTGGTATTGCAATGGATCATATTGAGCGAGATTCATGACCGCGGATTCCACACCATCCGGACAGGTAGTCGTAGCGTGGCGATGCACGTTTTGCATTATAAGTCTGAGGCGCCCGGTGCCGTCACTTTCTTCGTCCGTTTGCGCATCGATTCGCGCTTTAGGTTGATCCAGTAGGCGTTGTGCACCAGGCGGTTAAGGATGGCTTCGGCCAGGCTCGGGTCGCCGATCAGTGAATTGCCCCTAATTTCGTTGACGCTTCCGAGCGTCTCCTTCTGGCCGATTTCTGCCGGTAGCGACCGACAGAAACCGACCAAATACCAGCGAGCACCGGCAAGAATCGGAGATCAGTGCGGCGCACGTTTTCGAAGTTGCGCATGTGGGTGACGCTGGGCCAAGCCGCGGTGCGGTAGCCCCATAAGCGCAGGCCGGTGCCGTAGGAATTGAAGACGGTAGTGATGCCATGTTCGTTGAGCAGGTTGACCTCGCTGGTGGCGCCGTCGATGCGTGCGGTGAGTGGTCGTTTCAGGCCGATGACGCCCAGCAGTGGTTGGTTGGAGCTGGTCCATAAGTAGCCATTGGTAATTGCGCTGGCCATAGGAACGTGACCGTCCGTTAGACCGCGCTGGAATGCGCCGCAACCTCCATGGGATGATCGCCCCCCACCGCGAGACCGACCATCCCTGGAGTTTCTGAATGTCATTGTTGAGTAAAAAAGCCGTTGCCCTTTTGTTGACGGCGGCTGCCAGTCTGGGAGCGCTGAATGCGCAGGCCGCCAAGGCCACTGCCAGCGATACCGCGCCCGCACAGACCGTCTCGATGCTCGGCGGCAAGTTCACGTTCACCCTGCCCAAAGGTTTCATCGCCAACCCGCTGCCTGCCGGCGACGCGTCCACCGGCACCGCTGGGGCAACGGGCACCATGTACACCAATCAGGCCACTAAAACCGTAGTGATCGCGGCTGAAAACACTATCCCCGGCGGCCTCAACGTCAAAGACAACGACGGTCAGTTCCTCGACTCCGCGGCGTCTGACTTCGCCACCGAACAAGCCACGGCGCTGCCGGACTTCACCAAGCTCAGCGAAAAAAGCCTGACCCAGAAAGGCACTGGCCTGGGGCTGCGGCAGATCGACAGCACCGCCACCCAGGGCGGCGGCAAAACCCTCGACACCACAGTGATGGCCGCGTCCAACACGCGCATGGCGATCGTTCAGGTGATTTCCCGCCTCAGTGACAATGCTGGCCACGAGACGCTGGTCAAACAGATCGTCTCCGGCAAGTAAGCATCAGGGATTGAGGCGCTGCAACCACGCGCTCAAGTCCTGCATTTCGGCCGCACTGATGGTGTGACCGACGCCAGGGTAGGCATGAAATTCAGGCTTGAGTGACAGGCTCTGCAACAGGCTGTCGGCGTCCGTGCCGTCAATGTACGGAAGGCTTTTGTCCGCAGTGCCATGACCGATGAAAATCGCCAGCTTCTGGCGCTTTTCATCGAGTTTCAGTTCGGACTGGAGCACCGGCAAAATCCGTCCGCTCAACGCCGCGATCCCGCCCACCGCCTCGGGATGACGCAGGGCCACCTCATAGGACATGATCGCGCCCTGGCTGAAACCCACCAGGAATACCTTGTTCGGTTCGGTGTGATATTTCTTCACCGCTTGTGCGACGAAATCCAGCAAAACCTCGCCGCTGGCCTTCAGGTCATCCGTCTCGCCGTTGTAGGCGCCTTCGCCTTTCTTGCGAAACCACTGATAGCTGCCCTCTTCCATCGTCATCGGCGCCCGCACCGACAGGAAGTTGTATTGCGCGGGCAACTCATCCTTGATGCCGAACAAATCCTCCTCGTTACTGCCGTAACCGTGGCGGTGATCACTCAGGAGGCCGGGAGGCGTTCCAGGCCGACGAACGGGCAAGCGGTGAGCAGTTCGCTGAGGCTGCGACCATCGGCCAGACGTAAATCCGCAGGCGCCAGTTCGGCCAGTGGAT
>NZ_VOBM01000080.1:0-10723 GCF_008370005.1 Pseudomonas sp. ANT_J28 | reverse complement strand
TCGCGGCAGCATTGGTGTGCTCTTTATAGTAAAACGCCCCAGGCCTGCGAGGCCTAGGGCGGTGAAGATGTCTAAAACCCGGTATCCGGTTAACCGCAAGGCTGCTCCGCTTAAGTGAACAGCATTGGGCACCTGGCCGGGTTTGTTGTTTCTGCGCGCTGCGTTATTTCACTGCAGCCTGCAACGCCTGCTGCGCGCTGCGCTTGTTCTTGATGCCGTAGCAAATCCACATGAACGCGACCCACACTGGAATCGCATACACCGATATCTGAATCCCCGGAATCAGCAGCATTACGCCCAGAATGAACACCACGAACGCCAGGCAAATGTAGTTCCCGTACGGGTACCACAGGGCCTTGAACAGCGGCGTTTGCTTGGTTTTGTTCATGTGCTGGCGGAACTTGAAGTGCGAGAAGCTGATCATCGCCCAGTTGATCACCAGGGTGGCAACCACCAGCGACATCAACAGTTCCAGCGCGTTTTGCGGGATCAGGTAGTTCAGCAATACGGCAATCAATGTCACCGCAGCCGAAGCAAGGATCGAACGCACCGGCACGCCGCGCTTGTCGATCTTCGACAAGGCTTTCGGCGCATCGCCCTGCTCGGCCATGCCCAACAGCATACGGCTGTTGCAGTAGGTTCCGCTGTTGTACACCGACAACGCCGCGGTCAGGACCACGAAGTTGAGGATGTGCGCAGCGGTGTTACTGCCCAGCATTGAGAACACTTGCACGAACGGGCTGCCACTGTAGGAATCACCCGACGCGTTCAGGGTTGCCAACAGGCTGTCCCATGGTGTCAGCGAAAGCAGGATAACCAACGCACCGATGTAGAAAATCAGGATCCGGTAGATCACCTGGTTGATGGCTTTAGGGATCACGGTTTTCGGCTTGTCGGCTTCCGCTGCGGTGAAACCGAGCATTTCCAGGCCGCCGAAGGAGAACATGATGATCGCCATGGCCATCACCAGACCACTGACGCCGTTCGGGAAGAAGCCGCCGTGGGCCCACAGGTTGGTCACCGACGCTTGCGGGCCGCCGTTGCCGCTGACCAGCAAATAGCTGCCCAGGGCAATCATGCCGACGATGGCCACGACCTTGATGATCGCGAACCAGAACTCGGCCTCGCCAAAGACTTTGACGTTGGCCAGGTTAATCAGGTTGATCAGCACGAAGAAACCGGCAGCCGAGACCCAGGTCGGGACGTCCGGCGCCCAATAGTGGATGTACTTGCCGACCGCGGTCAGCTCCGACATGCCCACCAGAATATACAGAATCCAGCAGTTCCAGCCCGACAGGAAGCCGGCGAAACCGCCCCAGTATTTATGGGCGAAGTGGCTGAAGGAACCGGCGACCGGCTCTTCGACGATCATTTCGCCGAGCTGGCGCATGATCATGAAAGCAATGAAGCCGCAGATGGCGTAGCCGAGGATCATCGACGGGCCAGCGGATTTCAGTACCCCGGCCGAGCCGAGGAACAAGCCTGTACCGATCGCGCCACCGAGGGCGATCAGTTGAATGTGGCGATTTTTCAGGCCGCGTTTCAGCTCGCCTGAATGCGAGTTTTGTCCACTCATGAAAAGGGTCTCACGCAAGGTTTGATGATGTTCGTTAGACGTTGCTGCTCGGTTGCGATTTCAAGCAGCGCCGATCAAACCCCAGCGAAGGCAAAAGGAGTTCAGCGTTTTTACAACGGTCATGCGTCACCTGTTTGTTTTTATCTGTGACGAAGTCGAACCCGACACGCTTGTGGCGCGGCGGAGTGAACAAGGCGGATAGCCTTGAGGTTTGCGCAGATGCGCAGGAGGTCACAGTTAAAACGCGGCGCATTGTACACCTGTAACCCCCTGCTGCCAGACACCACTGGATCAGCGTGTCGTTTGCCGGGATTGCCTGTGTCCGCCTCGAGGGTCTCGGGCGGCTGCAAAAATAGAGTCAGACCTTTGCGGGTCATCGACGGAAGCGACGGGTAAATCGCTCCATGGGGAGAGATGGAGATGAGTCACGGCGTACATTGCGCCTCCTTCTTGTTATGCACCTGCACGACAGGCATGGGACGCATCTCACCCTTCAACCGCGCCTGAAACAAGCGGGCCAGAGCCCTGTGGAAGGATTAATTGGCTGCTAGGCGGCAGGTTTTCCTTACATCCCTTCCGCAAGCGTCAAACCAAGGGCTTTGAGGCTTGATTTCGTCAGCATTTCTTTACATGGCGTAACGTAAATTTGCCGAATCAGATTCGACTGTGGGCTGACTGCAAATTGACGGTAGGACGTTTCCTCAGAGAAAGGTCGGTTTAGTTTTTTGTTTTTTATTAACAAATTGCTTAATGAAAAACAGAATAAAAAGTTCAAACAAATCTTATTTGATTATTTTTTTGCAATTTAAAAACCTCTGAACTACGTTTCAGCGACTTGCCGAGACGCATCGACAGGCAAGTTGTTCTTACTCAAAAGTCATCTAGGAGATTCACCATGCAAGCTATGGAAAAAGACTTGGAAACTGAACTGCAACTGGACGATTGGTTTGAAGCACCGACCCATGACGCCGCCGTTGAAATGATGCAAGCCGATGCGGTTGTTCCGTTCGGCACGGCGATGTGGCCTCTGTAAGACATCCCGGCAGGCACGATCCGGCCGGTTGTGCCTGCCACTTTTTCTCGGTTTGTCAGGGAGGACTACATGGATAAGCAACGCGCCATTTCGCATTTCCTTTACTACCTCGAACATCACCCTGCCCTTGCCGGCCTCAACCCGGCGAAGGTGTTGCTCGGCCACACGGCTGATTACCAGGCACTGACGAGCGCCATCGCCGAACAGGCCAGTGACAGCCCACGGTTCAGTTTCAGCGCAATGCGACTGGATCTGGAACCCAAGGAATTACTGGCCCAGGCGATAGTCGACAGCGATCTGTACATTTTCTTTTCTTCTACGACTCTTCCACCCTGCCCAACCCACGCCCCGACGGCCCGGAATTTGTCCGCGCGCTGCAAGGCGTCATGGCCGAGAACTGGAAGAAGTCGCTGCTGTTCAAGGATTACAGCGATTACTTCTACGACACGTTCAGTGTCACCCCGCAGCGCATTGCCGGGTTGAACAGCCACTTGATCCAGCGCATGTCCCATGCCACCACGTTAAGTTTCAAAGATGATCACGGCTCGTGGTTCGAAACACCGTTGAGCAGTATCAAGAAGTGGACCGACATCAACGGTGTCGGCAACTTCGATCTGGCGCCTGGTGAAATTGCCACGCACAGCGAGGCCATTAACGGCCGAGTGAAGTTCATGGGGACTTTTCTCAGCACCATTCCATTTGCCCGCAAATACGGGGTGCTGGAGTCGCCGCTAGAGTTGTGGATCGAGAACTCGACCATCAGCAAGATCGCCACCGAGGTGCCGGGGCTGGAACATGACTTCAACAAGTACCTGGAGGCCAATCCATCCAATCGGCGCATCGAGGAGTTGGGGATTGGCACCAATGAAGGCGTGAAGACGTTGTATGCGCGCAATGCCGGGTTCGAGGAGCGCCATTGCGGCCTGCATCTCGGGTTGGGCGGTGGCGCGAAGGGTAGCCATCATCTGGACCTGATCTTCTCCAGCGGCGTGTTGGCGCTGGATGATGACCCGGTGTTTGATGGGCGGTTTGTCTTCTGATCAGCCAGACGAAAAAAAAACGCCAACCCGAAGGTTGGCGTTTTCATGTGGCGCTTACCGATTACTCAGGCTTGCGACGACCGAAGCCTGGACGCTGGCCCGAACCGGCTGGCGCACCACGGCGCTTGCCCGATGGCGCGTCCTTGTCGACCAGAACGATGCCTGGGCGTTTCTTCGGCGCTGGCTTGGCCGGGCGCTTGGTATCAGAAGGACGGTCTGCCACTGGCGTACCGCGACCCGATTCTCCACGACCAGCAGGAGCACCGCGATCGCTACGACCGCCGCTTGGTGCACCGCGACCTTCGCCACGCTCAGTACGACCGTTGGCCGGACGCGGAGTGCGTGGACCGCGCTCGCCGTCAGCACGAGGTGCTGCTGGCTTGCGGGCGGGGCGCTCGCCTTCGATTTGCGGTTCACGGGAGTCACGCGGTGTAGCAGCGGTCTGGTTACCGATGGCTGGACGCAACGAACGCACGCGCTCAGTCTTGCCCATTGGACGCGACGATTTACGCTGCATGCGGTCGAGCTTGTCTTTGCTCTTGGCGTTCATCTGCGGCATGGCCACAGGCGTCAGGCCAACTTCAGCACTCAGAATATCGACTTCGTACTGGCTCATTTCGCGCCAGCGGCCCATCGGCAGGTCGGAGTTGAGGAACACCGGACCGAAACGCACGCGCTTCAGACGACTGACTACCAGGCCCTGAGATTCCCACAGACGACGGACTTCGCGGTTGCGACCTTCCATCACCACGCAGTGATACCAGTGGTTAAAACCTTCGCCACCCGGCGCTTGCTTGATGTCGGTGAACTTGGCCGGGCCGTCTTCGAGGACGACGCCTGCTTTCAGACGCTCGATCATCTCGTCATCGACTTCACCACGCACACGTACCGCGTATTCACGGTCCATCTCATAGGAAGGGTGCATCAGGCGGTTGGCCAGCTCACCGTCGGTGGTGAACATCAGCAGGCCGGTGGTGTTGATGTCCAGACGACCGATGTTGATCCAGCGACCTTCTTTCGGGCGCGGCATCTTGTCGAAAACGGTCGGACGGCCTTCCGGATCAAGGCGGGTGCAGATTTCGCCGTCCGGCTTGTTGTACATGATCACGCGGCGTACCGACTCGGCGGCTTCTTCGCGCTTGATCACCTTGCCATCAATGGTGATGGCGTCGTGCATGTCGACGCGCTGCCCGAGGGTGGCGTCTTTGCCATTGACCTTGATGCGGCCGTGGCTGATCCAGGCTTCTACGTCACGGCGCGAGCCGACGCCGATACGGGCGAGGACTTTCTGCAGTTTCTCGCCTGCTGGGCCGATTTCCTGGTCGTCTTTCTGGTCGTTGATACTCATCTGGGCACCTCCCGGTGTGGTCTGTTCAGGCAGCTCTGAAGTGAGGGTCCTGAAGAGTTGAAAGCTGGTACTCCGGCGAAGGGATCGCCGAAGGGTCGCGAATCATACGCTCATGGGAACGTTCGCGCATCAGAGACTAGCTGATCAATGGAGACTTACCTGGATTTCCGCCGACCGGTGGCGCCGAGATCGTTACCACGCTCTGCGTGGGAACGATCATCAGTCGTCTTCAAATTCGCGGCGTTCGGCCTCGATTGCTTCGGCGAGGGCCCGGGCTTCGGCTTCTTCGTCGCTCAACTCGGGTTCGGGCTTGTGTTGTTCAAGGGCGGCGACAGCGGCCAGGAGTTTCTCGCGAGCCTCGGCAACGCCAAGCACATCATCTTCCTGCTCTTCTTCGACTGTGGCTTCGGACTCGACCTGAAGTTCAACTTCGGTCTCAGGCTCGGGCTGATCCAGGATCTCTTCGGTCTCGGTCACCTCGCCATCACGCAACAGATCGTCGAAGTCGGTCTTGAGCCCTTCCTCCATGGTGTCCAGCTCCAGCAACAACGTGTGGAAACTGGTTTCTTCCTTTGGTTCTTCCGGCTCGGCACTGGCGTCGGCCAACGCCTGCAGTCCGGCAGGCACCGGCGCGTCGTCGAAGTCGAGCACCGGATCAGGCTCAAGCTCGCGTAATTCGGCCAGCGGTGGCAAATCGTCGAGGTTTTTCAAATTGAAGTGATCGAGAAACGCCTTGGTGGTCGCAAACATCGCCGGCTTACCTGGCACGTCGCGGTAACCGACGATGCGGATCCACTCGCGTTCCAGCAAGGTTTTGACGATGTGACTGTTGACCGCCACGCCACGCACATCTTCGATCTCGCCCCGGGTGATCGGCTGACGATAGGCGATCAGCGCCATGGTTTCGAGCATGGCGCGGGAATAGCGCTGCGGCCGCTCTTCCCACAAACGTCCTACCCACGGCGAGAACTTTTCGCGGATCTGCAAGCGATACCCGGAGGCGACTTCCTTCAGCTCGAAAGCCCGACCGTCGCAGGACTTGGCGAGAATCGTCAGGGCTTTCTTGAAGACTGGCGGCTCCGGTCGCTCGCCCTCTTCGAAGAGTTCGAACAGGCGTTCAAGCGATTGCGGTTTTCCCGAGGCCAACAGAAAGGCTTCAAGCAATGGCGCCAGCTCGCGGGGTTCAGTCAGGTTCATGATTCAACTCGTTATTCGGCTCGGGCCCGCACGTGGATCGCTGCGAACGGCTCATTCTGCACCAGCTCGACCAAGGATTCCTTGACCAGTTCGAGAATCGCCATAAAGGTTACCACCACCCCCAGACGTCCTTCCTCAGCGGTGAACAGCTCGGCAAAGGGCACGAAACCGCCGCCCTTGAGGCGCTCCAGCACATCGCTCATGCGTTCGCGGGTGGAAAGTGCCTCGCGGCTGACCTGGTGACTTTCGAACATGTCGCCACGGCGCAACACTTCTGCCATGGACAACAACAGCTCTGAAAGACGCACGTCTGGCAACAGCTTGCGTGCCCGGGCTTCCGGGGCGTCGAGCTTGGGAACTACCACGTCACGCCCCACACGGCTCAGGCCATCGATGCCTTCAGCTGCAGCCTTGAAGCGTTCGTACTCTTGCAAGCGGCGGATCAGTTCAGCGCGAGGATCGTCTTCTTCGGCCTCGATCGTTTCGGCACGCGGCAGCAGCATCCGCGACTTGATCTCGGCCAGCATCGCGGCCATGACCAGGTACTCGGCGGCCAACTCCAGGCGCACCGATTGCATCAACTCGACATAGCCCATGTACTGCCGGGTGATTTCCGCCACCGGGATGTCGAGGATGTTGATGTTCTGTTTGCGGATCAGGTACAGCAGCAGGTCGAGGGGGCCTTCGAAGGCTTCGAGAAAGACCTCAAGTGCATCCGGCGGAATGTACAGGTCCAGCGGCATTTCCATGACCGCCTGGCCATAGACCATCGCGAAGGGCAGCTCTTGCTGGGCTCCGGCCTGACTGTCGACAACGGGTTCTACTGCAGACATCTACGCCTCGGCCATGAACGGCGTCGGGTCGCCGCAACCAACGCGGATCACTTCCGGCTCGCCGTCGGCGAGGTTGATCACGGTGGACGCCTTGATCCCGCCAAAACCGCCGTCGATGATCAGCTCGACCTGATGCTCAAGCAACTGGCGCATTTCGTAAGGATCGGTCATCGGGTCGGTGTCGCCGGGCATGATCAGCGTCACGCTCATCAGCGGTTCGCCGAGTTCTTCCAGCAGCGCCAGGGCAATTGGATGGCTCGGCACACGCAGGCCGATGGTGCGTTTTTTCGGGTGCAACAGCAGCCGCGGGACTTCGCGGGTGGCGTTGAGAATGAAGGTGTAAGGTCCCGGCAGGTGAGCTTTAAGCAGGCGGAAGGTGCCGGTATCGATCTTGGCAAACAGCCCCAGTTGCGACAGGTCGCTGCAAATCAGCGCGAAGTTGTGCTTTTCGTCCAGCTGTCTCAACCGGCGCACGCGTTCCACGGCATTCTTGTCGCCGATCTGGCAACCAATGGCGTAGGACGAGTCTGTGGGATAAATCACCACCCCGCCGCTGCGGATGATCTCGACAGCCTGTTTTATCAGGCGCGCTTGCGGGTTTTCCGGATGAATCTGGAAAAATTGACTCACATTCTCTACCTGTTCAGACGGCGGCAATAATTGGGTCATGTTTGAATCGACACCACAGTGGTGGCAGATCCTCCGGGAGCGGGCGGTACTCACCGATCTCGGACCAGCCTCCAGGGCCATGAAAATCACTGCCGGCGCTGACCAGCAGACCGAACTCACGGGCGAGAATCGCCAGGCTGCCCACTTGCTCGGCGGGCTGATGGCCATTGACCACTTCGATAGCGTGGCCCCCTGCTTGAATATAGTCGGCAATCAGCCGGCGACGTTTGCTGCGAGTGAAATCGTAGTGCCATGGATGCGCCAGGCTGACCCAGGCCTTGGCGGCGCGCAGGGTTTCGACCGTGTCTTCCAGGGTCGGCCAGTGTTGCTTGACGTCCCCCAGCTTGCCGGCGCCCAGCCATTTGCGGAACGCTTCAGCGCGGTCCTTGACGAAACCTTCACGCACCATCCAGTCGGCGAAATGCGGGCGGGCCGGCGCGTTGCCGCTGTCGCCCAGTTCCTGCTGGATGGCCCGGGCCCCTTCCAGCGCACCCGGCATGCCTTTCAACGCAAGTTTTCGGCTTATTTCTTCGGACCGTAACCAGCGGCCATCGTGCAATCTTGCGATGGCCTCGACCAACGGCGCGGCATTGACATCAAATCCGTAGCCCAAAACGTGAATGGTCGCGCCACCCCAGGTGCAGGACAATTCGACGCCGTTGACCAGTTGCATCCCCAGCGCGGTCGCTGCACTGCGAGCCTCGTCGAGGCCTTCAAGGGTGTCATGATCGGTCAAGGCCAGGACTCGCACGCCTTTCTCGAACGCACGCGCAACCAGTACTGCCGGCGCGAGTGCGCCGTCGGAGGCCGTGCTATGGCAGTGCAAATCAACATTCACAGGACTTTTTTACCTCAAATCAGCTGGCGCTATCGCGCGCCCATATGTTTGTTATTATGCCGCCACATCCTGCTTCTGGCTGCCACTGTGAAACAATTCATCGATTTCATCCCGCTTCTGCTGTTCTTCATCGTCTTCAAACTCGATCCCCGGGTTGTCGACATTGCCGGCCACGAGGTCACTGTAGGCGGAATTTACAGCGCCACCGCCATGCTGATCATCAGCTCCCTGGTGGTTTACGGCACGCTGTTCATCAAGCAGCGTAAGCTCGAGAAGAGCCAGTGGCTGACCCTCATCGCCTGCCTGGTCTTCGGCAGCCTGACCCTGGCGTTCCACAGCGAAACCTTCCTGAAATGGAAAGCCCCGGTAGTGAACTGGCTGTTCGCCCTGGCGTTCATTGGCAGCCACTTCGTCGGTGAGCAACTGCTGATCAAACGCATCATGGGTCACGCGCTGACCCTGCCGGAGCCGGTCTGGACCCGCCTGAACATCGCCTGGATCGGGTTTTTCCTGTTTTGCGGTGCCGCCAATCTGTTCGTCGCGTTCACCTTTCAGGACTACTGGGTTGACTTCAAAGTCTTCGGCAGCCTGGGCATGACGCTGCTGTTCCTGGTCGGCCAGGGCATTTACCTGTCCCGCCACCTGCACGACGCCGATACCACAACGCCAAAAACCGAGGACTGACATGCTTTACGCAATCATTGCCACAGACGTCGCCAACTCCCTGGAAGGCCGCCTGGCCGCAAGGCCTGCACACCTTGAGCGCCTGCAAGTGCTCAAAGGTGAAGGTCGCATCGTTTTGGCCGGCCCACACCCGGCGGTCGACAGCAATGATCCGGGCGCTGCAGGTTTCACCGGCAGCCTGATCGTCGCCGAATTCGACTCCCTGAGCGCCGCACAGGCCTGGGCCGACGCTGATCCGTATATCGCCGCAGGCGTCTACGCCAACGTTTCGGTCAAGCCGTTCAAGCAAGTCCTGCCGTAACTTTCCCCTACAAATGCCCCCGCGCGATGAACCTTGTCGGTTCATCGTGCTCTCAATCGCTCATTATTCTCGTTTGCCTGCCGACAACTTGCCCAATAACTCGATTGGAATCAGGAGTCGCGATGCGCAAGGGTCCGTTGTGTCTGATGTTGGTGACGTTGTCGATCGTGGCCCCCGCCCACGGTGAAGAAAGCGCCGAGGGCGGTAATTCCACACCATTGTCCCTGAGCGCTGGCAGCCAGATCACCGAGTTGCAACAGCGCTTGAAGGTAAGCGAACAGCAACGAGAAGTACTGAGCAAACAACTGCAAAATACCGATGCCGAACGCGAAAGCGCTCAGCTGAGCCGGTTGCGCCAAGAGAATCAGCGCCTCAAGCTGCAGCTCAAGGAAGTCCAGGCCAGCAGCCCGTTGCCGCGTCTATTGACCGATCAGCAACAGTGGTTCGTCATCGGCGCCGCAGTAGCGCTATTGGCGCTGCTCTGCGGTATCTTCGCCAGTGGTGCCACCAGAAAACGTAGGCAATGGCTAAATTGAGTGAGTCATGAGCGAGCTGTTATTAATTGATGATGACCAGGAGCTGTGTGAGCTCCTGAGCAGTTGGTTGAGCCAGGAAGGCTTTCAGGTCCGCGCCTGCCACGATGGTCAGAGCGCACGCCGTGCGCTGGCCGAAACCTCCCCGGCTGCCGTCGTCCTCGACGTGATGCTGCCTGACGGCAGCGGCCTGGAACTGCTCAAGCAATTGCGCAGCGATCACCCGGACTTGCCGGTGCTGATGCTCTCGGCTCGCGGCGAGCCGCTGGACCGCATCCTCGGCCTGGAACTCGGCGCCGACGACTACCTGGCCAAACCGTGCGACCCACGGGAACTGACAGCCCGCCTGCGCGCCGTGTTGCGCCGCAGTCATCCGGCAGCAGTCTCCAGTCAGCTCGAACTCGGCGACCTGTGTTTCAGCCCGGTGCGCGGCGTGGTCAGCATCGATGAACAGGAATTCACCCTCACCGTCTCCGAAAGCCGTTTGCTCGAAGCCTTGCTCAAGCAACCCGGCGAGCCGCTGGACAAACAGGAACTGGCGCAAATCGCCCTGATCGGCGAATGCATGATCGAGTTGCAGCAACGCGCCGACGGCAGCCTGCAACAGAGTTTCGGTGGCGATACCTTGAACACGGCGGTCTACCTGTCCCGAGAGTTGGGCGAGGGCGGCA
>NZ_VOBM01000079.1:0-12197 GCF_008370005.1 Pseudomonas sp. ANT_J28 | reverse complement strand
AAAGGTGTGTTTTCCCAGGTCGATGGCGGCAATAGCTACTTTGTTCATGGCAACGGTCTCCGGTGAGCCCCCTGTGAAAGCTTAGTGGGCGATCACAGGGGGCGGCGGGGGTAGCCATTTCATTATTAGACCGCGTTCTTACTGAACAACTCGGTCTAATGTGGGAGCGGGCTTGCTCGCGAAAGCGATCTGTCAGGCGCTAAAGGATCCAGCGCCGAACACTTACTCAGCCGTCGAAGGCTTCTCCCAAAGATTGACCCCGCCCTCCTGGGCAAACCGGTCAATTTCCGCCAGCTCTTCGGCACTAAAGCTCAAATTCTTCAACGCCCCGACGTTCTCGATAATCTGCTCCGGCCGGCTCGCACCGATCAGCGCCGACGTCACGCGCGGATCGCGTAACGTCCACGCCAATGCCAGCTGCGCCAGACTTTGACCGCGACGCTTGGCGATCTCATTCAGCGCACGCACATGAGCGATGTTGGCTTCGGACAAGTGCTCCGCCTGCAACGAACTACCTCCCGGACGATTGACCCGCGCGTCCGCCGGCACACCATTGAGGTACTTGTCGGTCAACAACCCCTGAGCCAGCGGCGTAAACGCAATCACGCCCGTTCCGAGCTCGTCCGTCGTATCCAGCAGGTCTTTTTCCACCCATCGATTGAGCAGGTTGTAAGCCGGCTGATGAATCAGCAACGGGACTTTCCACTCTTTCAGCAGCGCGGCCATTTCACGGGTTTTAACCCCCGAGTACGAGGAGATACCGATGTACAACGCCTTGCCCTGTTGTACCGCGGTTGCCAGTGCGCTGGCGGTTTCTTCCAGCGGCGTGTCCGGGTCGAAGCGGTGGGAATAGAAGATGTCCACGTAGTCCAGGCCCAGACGCTGCAGGCTCTGATCAAGGCTGGCCAGCACGTATTTGCGCGAACCGCCGCCCTGACCATAAGGGCCGGCCCACATGTCCCAACCGGCCTTGCTCGAGATAATCAGCTCGTCGCGATACTGCTTGAAGTCTTCACGCAGCAAACGACCGAAATTGATCTCGGCGCTGCCATACGGCGGGCCGTAGTTGTTGGCCAGGTCGAAATGGTTGATGCCCAGATCAAACGCGGTACGCAGCAACGAACGCTGAGTGTCGATCGGCGTGCTGTCGCCGAAGTTGTGCCACAGGCCCAGAGACAGTGCCGGCAGCACCAGCCCGCTGCGCCCCACGCGGCGGTAAGGGATGGAGTCGTAGCGGTTTTCGGCAGCGGTGTAGGTCATCGAATCCTCTCTTGTCTGTCTTGAAGTTGGTATCGACTGCTTCGCAAGTTGCCCAGCATACGCCCAGACAAACGCCGATAAACCTCGGACTAGAGAAAATGCTGAAACGTTTCACAACATTTTTTTACGCCGACAACTCACGCAGGGCAGCGGCAGCCAAAAAGCCAGACCTTGAGCTGTACCGCTGATCCCGCCTGACTGTTTGATCGATACGCTCAAGCAACTGCTCAGGCAGTGTGGCATTGAAGCGCACCGACTTTCCGAAGTAAGGCGTGATATCAAATTCAACCACCCCCCACACGCCGCCCGCGTAATCAGGGTTATCAAGATGAGCGTCGATCTCATGCACCTGCGGCAGTGGATCGCCATCGGCCACCAAGCCTTCGTAGTGCAACGCCAGCGCTTCCTTCACGTTTTCAAATGCCTGCGCCACAGTACCGCCTGCGGAGAAGCAACCCGGAACGTCCGGGATAATTACTCCGTATTCTGAGTCGGCATCCTTGTGCAGAACGACCGGGAATTTCATTTCGGTAAGTCCTTCCTGTGATGTGGCCCGCTCGGGGCTTTCGTATCCGGTGTCGGGTCTCATTTCAGGCCCGCCTGTTTCAATATGCTGTTGATCTTTCCTTTCGGAAGATCCGAGTCCGGGTGCTTTATCGTCACCCTCCCTGGCTTGCACGGATGCTTGTACTGATGATGGCTGCCTTTCACGGCCACCAGATACCAACCATCCTCCTCGATCATCCTGATCATTTCCCCGACTTCACATCACCTTCGTCCTTGTGGGCAGCATCTGCTGCGCACACTACGCGACGAAGCTTCATACCAATACACACCATACACACTCTGATAAATATTAGCCTATCGTGCAGGGACCAGATTTCCCTATAGACCAGCGGCTACTGTGCCCCCGCAAACACTTCCCCCAGCCAATCTACAAACACTCGAACCCGTGGCGACATGTGTCGGTTGTGCGGATACAACACCGAAACGCCTTCAGCGATGAGGTCAACAAAGCGGTCGGCCTCGCTGATAGACAGTTCGATGTCCGGGTAGCGCGCCATGAACTGTGGCAATGCCGGGATGACGAAATGCTTGGCCAACGTGCCATGCAAATCCACGCGCAACCGGCCCTTCGGCGCGACGCTGCGAAACGCCAGTTCGGCGTCTTCCAGTTCCGCCAGCAGCTGCACGCAACGCAGGTAGTACGCCTGGCCATCCAGCGTAGGACGTACCTTTCGAGTGCTTCGCTCCAGCAGTCGTGTACCGAGCCAGGCTTCGAATTGATTCAGCGTATGGGTCAATGTCGCCCGCGGCAGGTTCACGTCATCAGCCGCCAGCGTGAAGCTGCTGCGCTCGTAGATCCGCACGAAAACCTTCATCGCTTTGACTTGATCCACGCGGGTCTCCTGGCGGTCGATTGTTGAACAGTCAAGGCAACTCTCGTGCATTTATCAGCCTGAGTAACCATGTGAGTCTGGCTTCACCCCAAGCCATCAACTTCAAAGGAATCACCGCCATGACGAACCAAACTTCAAAAGTTGCCATCGTGACCGGCGCCTCCCGCGGCATCGGCGCGGTGATCGCCAAACAATTGGCCAAACAAGGTTTCGCCGTCGCCATCAACTACGCCAGCAGCGCCACCGAAGCTTCAAAACTGGTGGTCGAATTGCGTCAGACCGGGCATCAGGCCATAGCGATCAAGGCTGACGTGGCCAATGCCGACGACGTACGCCGGATGTTCGACCAGAACTTCAACATTCACGCTCGCGGTACGTTCAACACCCTGCGTGAAGCCGCCACCGGCCTGAATGCTGGCGGGCGGATCATCAACTTCTCCAGCAGCACCGTCGACATGAACCTGCCGGGCTATGCGGTGTACATCGCCACCAAAGCGGCGGTGGAATCCCTGACCCAGGTGTTCGCCAGGAAATACGCGGTCGCAATATCACCGTCAATGCAGTAGCCCCCGGTCCGGTGGCTACCGATCTGTTCCTGCACGGCAACAGCGAAGAGCAGATCCAGGCCTTCGCCAAGATGGCCCCGCTGGAACGTCTGGCTCAGCCAGAAGACATTTCCCGCGTTGTGTCTTTCCTGGTCGGCCCGGATTCGGGTTGGGTCAACGGGCAGATTTTGCGAGTTAATGGCGGGCTGGTTTAACTAAGCTCACACTGACACCGCAGTGCCGACTCAAAGGCAACACACATTTGAAGGGCGGAACACAGCATGCACACCACGATCATCATCACCTTCGGCCTGACTCTGCTGGCGTTGATGCTGTTCATCGGCGAAAAAATCGGCTTCAGCCAACAGACACTGACCTACAGCTTCGTGGTCCTGTGGCTGGCGCTGGCGCTGATCAACGGCGCCGTTGGCATGGTCACGGCCGGCCAGTCACTGAGTTCGGAACTGATGATCGGCACGGTGGTGTTCAGTGTGCCGGTGGCGGCGCTGGTGCTGTTCATGGTGTTGAGCGCCGAGACCTGAAAAAGGCTCGGCGCCATCGGCTCTCGATCAACGCACCAAATGCAAGAACTGCAGGTGTCGTTCGTACTGATCAAGGATGTCGTTGATGATCTGCTCCTTGGTGTAACCCACTAGATCGTAATCCTGACTGCCCTCGCTCAAATGCACTTCGGCCCGGTAATAACGACGGTTGTTGAGTTCCTTGGAACCCATGCCGCCACGGGCGAAGGACGGCGTGAAGTAGCCGCGCATCTGCACCTGATAGATAAACGGATGCTCCTCTCCGTGACCGATTTCCAGGCTAACGTTGTCGTTGGTCGGGTCCGGCTGAGTGACCACGTTCAAGCCCTTCTCGACGAACACCGCCGAGACTTCTTCAATCGCCGGGCGCACCGTCGTATCGAGGAAGCGATAGACCTCATCCCGTGACGGGAAATGCACGGCCTGACTCAGGCGTTGACGCCAGCCGCCACGCCGCGATCCGGATACCGGTGCCAGCGAATGCAGTTGCGCGATCTGCTTCTGCGACTCCAGGTAGAACGCCTTGTGCAGCCCCCACATCATCAGCAGCAAGATCATCGAGAATGGCAACGAGGTCAGCACCACCGCTGACTTCAGCGCATCGATGCTGCCGGAGAACAGTAGCGCACTGGTCACCAACGCGGTCATTGCGCCCCAGAACACCCGAAGCCATTTCGGCCCGTCTTCATCGGGATTGCCGCCCTTGGCGGACAGTGTCGACAGCACCACGGTGCCGGAGTCGGCAGACGTCACGAAGAACACGAAGCTGATGAACACCGTGACCGCGATCACGGTTTTGCTCCACGGGTAGGTTTCCAGCAGCAAGTAGAGGGTCATCGACGGGTTGTCGATAGCCGACATGCCGAGGGCGCTCATGCCATGGTTGAGGACTTGATCGATGGCGCTGTTGCCGAAGATCGACATCCACGCGAGGGTGAAGCCGAGCGGAATCAACAGCACGCCGAAGACGAATTCGCGGATGGTCCGGCCACGGGAAATCCGCGCGATGAACAGGCCCACGAACGGCGACCATGCGATCCACCAGGCCCAGTAGAACACCGTCCAACCGCCCAGCCAGTCACTGGGTTTGTCGTAGGCGTAAAGGTCGAAACTCTTCATCGGCAAGGCGCCGAGGTAGTCGCCGATGTTCTGAATCAGAGTGTTGAGCAGATGCTGAGTCGGGCCGGCGAACAACACGAACAGCAGCAGCGCGCAGGCCAGCAGCATGTTGATGTCGGACATCACGCGCACGCCTTTATCGACGCCAGACACCGCGACGATGATCGCCGCGCCCATCATCAGCGTGATCAAGCCGACCTGAATCCACTGGGTGTGAGCGATGCCGAACAGGTAGTCCAGACCCGAGTTGAGGTGCAACACACCAAAGCCCATGTCGGCACCGAGGCCGAACACGGTGGCGATGATGCCAAAGCCGTCCACCGCGTAACCGATGGGACCGTTGATGCGTTTGCCGATCAGCGGATAGAGCGCCGAACGCAGGGCTAGCGGCAGGTTATGCCGATAAGCGAAGTAGGCCAGCGCCATGCCGACGAAAGCGAACACGCCCCAGCCGTGCAGGCCCCAGTGCAGAAACAGAATCTGCATCGCCTGACGCGCCGCATCCGCCGTGCCCGCTTCGCCTTGCGGCGGTTGCGCCAAATGGGTCAGCGGTTCGGACACGCAAAAGAAGAACAGCGTGATGCTGATGCCGGCAGCGAACAGCATGCCGGCCCAGGACAGGTAACTGAATTCGGGTTCGTCGTGGTCGGCACCGAGCTTGATCTTGCCGTAACCGGACAAGGCGGTGACCACCACGAAGATCAGATACAAGGTCATCGCGAGCATGTAGTACCAGCCGACCGTGTTGGCCGCCCAGTTTTGCGCTTCCAGAAGCCAGGCGCCGGCCTGTTCAGGCATGGCGATGACGATGATGCCGAACAGCAGAATGAACGTCGCCGAGAAGTAAAACACCGGCGGATTCATGCGGACCTGACCGCTTGCGGGGGTGGGTGATGCACTCATGAAAGGTGCACCTCGAGGGGGTGAAACAGGGCAATCAGTAACGGACTCGGCAAAGGCAAGCCTCCTGTTGTGAGCGGGCAGCAAACCGGCGGTTTAACTTGAATGAGCGTTCAAGTTAAACATGAATAGGGTGCTAAGGACTAATCGCAAGGCTCGGCGGCACTGTTCGTACGCTAGCTCAAGGATGGGTATGACGTGGGGTTCGGGGGATTTTGTAGGAGCTGTCGAGTGAAACGAGGCTGCGATCTTTTGATCTTGATCTTAAAAAAGCAAAGTCAAAAGATCGCAGCCTCGTTTCACTCGACAGCTCCTACACAGCTCCTACAGCCAACGAAGACTGTTTATCAGTCACCAAAAAGCCGGGGGCTTACTTCTGCGTCCCGTCATCATGCTGCAGATTCGCCTGAGTCAGGTTGCTCCCCGCCGGCACGCTGCGGGTCAGCCAGACATTGCCGCCAATGGTCGAGCCCTTGCCGATGGTGATCCGTCCCAGAATCGTCGCACCGGCATAGATCACCACGTCATCCTCGACAATCGGATGTCGCGGTTGCCCCTTCTGCAACTGACCGTCTTCATCCGCCGGGAAGCGCTTGGCGCCCAACGTCACGGCCTGATAAATCCGCACACGCTCGCCGATGATGGCGGTCTCGCCGATCACCACACCCGTCCCGTGATCGATGAAGAAGCTGCGACCAATCTGCGCGCCAGGGTGAATGTCGATGCCGGTGGCCGAGTGCGCGATTTCCGCGCTGATCCGTGCCAGCAGCGGCAATCCGGCGCGGTACAAATGATGGGCCAGGCGATGGTGAATCACCGCCAGAATCCCCGGATAGCACAACAACACCTCATCGACGCTGCGAGCCGCCGGATCGCCGTGATAGGCCGCCAGCACGTCGGTGTCGAGCAGACTGCGCAGCCCCGGCAATGCGAGGGCGAAGTCCTGAATGATCTGAATCGTTTTGGCCTCGACTTCAGTGTCGGCCTGAGCACTGTGGCGAGCGGCGTAGCGCAATTCGAGTCGCGCCTGAGCCAGCAACGCGTTCAACGCAACGTCCAGCGTGTGGCCGACGTAGAAGTCTTCACTCTCCTCGCGCAAATCCACCGGCCCCAGGCGCATCGGGAACAACGCGCCACAGAGGGCTTCAAGAATCTCTGCCATGGCCGCTCGGGAAGGCAACTCGCGACCGCCCTGTTCGGTGCTGGCGCGGCCATTTTGTAAGCGCCACTGGTCACGCGCCGTGCGCAGTTGGCTGACGATGGTCTGCAGTTGCCAATGACTGGAACGCTCGCTCACGGTAAAAACTCCTCACGGGCGGCCGGACTGTCTGGCCGCGTTAACCGCGATTACTTTACGGCATGGTCAGGAAGCCGAATTAAGAACCGATTGTGCTGTGCTCAGCACTTTTGGGCATAAGGCGATTGTCAGTTGCCCCGCTAAATAGGCGTGCCTATAGTCCTGTCATCTCCCTCCGCCAGTACGGACCCCATGATCAAACAACAGCTTGCCCGCTTTAATCGCCTCGACCTGCTCGGTCATCCTACCGCCCTGGAAAAACTCGAACGCCTGTCGGCCTGGTTGGGCCGCGATGTGTACGTCAAGCGTGATGACCTAACGCCGCTGGCGATGGGCGGCAACAAGCTGCGCAAGCTCGAATACCTGGCGGCCGATGCGTTGGCACAAGGTGCCGACACCTTGATCACCGCTGGCGCGCTTCAGTCCAACCACGTGCGCCAGACCGCCGCCATTGCCGCCAGGCTTGGCCTGGGCTGCGTAGCCCTGCTGGAAAACCCCTTGGGCACCGACGACGCTAACTATGTCGGCAACGGCAATCGGCTGTTGCTGGACCTGTTCGACGCCAAGGTCGAGTTGGTGGAGAACCTCGACAACGCCGACGAACAATTGCAGGCCTTGTCCGATCGCCTACGCAACAACGGCAAGAAGCCGTATCTGGTGCCGATTGGTGGCTCGAATGCATTGGGTGCTTTGGGTTATGTGCGCGCCGGGCTGGAATTGGCTGAGCAGATCAAGGACACCGGGCTGACATTCGCGGCCGTGGTTCTGGCTTCGGGCAGCGCCGGGACCCATAGCGGTCTGGCGTTGGCGTTGAGTGAAGCACTGCCGGATTTGCCAGTGATTGGCGTCACGGTTTCTCGCAGCGACGAAGACCAGCGCCCGAAAGTCCAAGGCCTCGCCGAACGCACTGCTGAGCTGCTGCGCGTGAGCCTGCCTGCGAGTTTCAAGGTCGAGTTGTGGGACGAGTATTTCGGCCCGCGCTATGGCGAACCGAATGCCGGGACGTTGGCAGCCGTGAAGCTGGTGGCGATTCAGGAAGGTTTGCTGCTGGACCCGGTTTACACCGGCAAGGCCATGGCGGGTTTGCTCGATGGCATCGGCCGCCAGCGCTTCAATGATGGCCCGATCATCTTCCTGCATACCGGTGGGGCGCCGGCGTTGTTTGCCTATAAAGACTTTTTGTAGCCGATCGTTCCCACGCTCTGCGTGGGAACGATCCATTAGCTCAAAAAAGAATAACGAAGTTGATATTTATTATTTTCCTATCTAAAAGTGCCGTCATATAGTCACGCCGCAGGCGAATTTGCAGCGAGACGCATACGATGCTTTAGGGCAGGATATTGCAGTCGTTCAAATCCCGATTTTGCCAACATTCCTAAAAGCGTCTTCATAAGAAAACACAGGGGCTTGTCATGAATTTTTCCGCACTACGACGAAATCTGCTGGTAGGTTCGCTGGGCCTGGCGCTGAGCGCCGGTCTGCTGGGGCAAGCGGTTGCCGGTGAGCAGCTGCAAAAAATCAAAGACGCTGGCGTGATCAACGTTGGCCTGGAAGGCACTTACCCTCCGTTCAGTTTCGTCGACGCCGACGGCAAGCTGGCCGGCTTCGAAGTCGAGTTCTCCGAAGCCCTGGCCAAAGAGCTGGGCGTGAAGGTCAAACTGCAACCAACCAAATGGGACGGCATCCTCGCGGCGCTGGAATCCAAACGTCTGGACGCGGTGATCAACCAGGTAACCATCTCCGAAGAGCGCAAGAAGAAGTATGACTTCTCCGAGCCGTACACCGTTTCCGGGATTCAGGCGCTGACCCTGACCAAGAACAAAGACACCATCAAGACCGCCGCCGATCTGGCCGGCAAGAAAGTAGGCGTAGGTCTGGGCACCAACTACGAGCAGTGGGTGAAAGAGAATGTGCCTAAGGCTGACATCCGCACCTACGAAGATGACCCGACCAAGTTCCAGGATCTGCGCGTCGGCCGCATCGACGCCATTCTGATCGACCGCCTCGCCGCGCTGGAATACGCCAAGAAAGCCAAGGACACCTCCGCCGCCGGCGAAGCGTTCTCCCGCCAGGAAGCCGGGATCGCCCTGCGCAAAGGCGAGCCTGAATTGTTGGCAGCAGTGAACAAAGCCATCGACAAGCTGCGTGCCGACGGTACGCTGAAAAAGCTTTCGGAAAAATACTTCAGCGCTGACGTCACTAAATAATGGAAGAAGCTTTCCAACTCGCGCTGGATTCCGCGCCCTTCCTGTTGAAGGGCGCGTACTACACGGTGATCTTGAGCCTGGGCGGGATGTTCTTCGGCCTGGTGATGGGCTTCGGCCTGGCGTTGATGCGCCTGTCGCGCTTCAAACTGGTGAGCTGGATTGCCCGCATCTACGTGTCGTTCTTTCGCGGCACGCCGTTGCTGGTGCAACTGTTCGTGATCTATTACGGCTTGCCGCAATTGGGCATCGAACTTGATCCGCTACCGGCAGCCCTGATCGGCTTCTCGCTGAACATGGCGGCCTATGCCTGCGAAATCCTCCGCGCCGCGATCAGTTCCATCGAGCGCGGTCAGTGGGAAGCCGCCGCGAGTATCGGCATGACCCGTGCGCAGACCCTGCGCCGGGCCATCCTGCCGCAAGCGATGCGCACGGCTCTGCCACCGCTGGGCAACAGCTTCATTTCGCTGGTCAAGGACACCGCGCTGGCAGCCACTATTCAGGTGCCGGAACTGTTCCGTCAGGCGCAGCTGATTACCGCCCGCACCTTTGAAATTTTCACCATGTACCTTGCCGCCGCGCTGATCTACTGGATTCTGGCCACGGTGCTTTCGCACCTGCAGAACCAGTTGGAAGCACGGGTCAATCGGCACGACCTGGAGTCCTGACCCAATGATTGTCGTGGAAAAACTGACAAAGCAGTTCAAGGGTCAAGTGGTGCTCAATGGCATCGATCTGCAAGTGAAGGAAGGCGAGGTGGTGGCGATCATCGGGCCTAGCGGCTCGGGTAAAACCACGTTCCTGCGTTGCCTGAATTTTCTGGAAGAGCCCACCAGCGGCCGGATCAAGGTCGGTGACATCGAGATCGATGGCAGCCGCCCGCTGAACCAGCAGCAAGGCCTGGTGCGACGTTTGCGCCAGCACGTGGGGTTCGTGTTCCAGAACTTCAATCTGTTTCCTCATCGCACCGCCCTGGAAAACGTCATCGAAGGCCCGATCGTGGTGAAAAAAATCCCACGTGCGGAAGCCATTGCCTTGGGCAAAAAGCTGTTGGCCAGGGTCGGCCTGGCGGGCAAGGAAGACGCGTACCCGCGTCGCCTTTCCGGTGGTCAGCAACAGCGTGTGGCGATTGCCCGCGCGCTGGCAATGGAGCCGGAAGTGATTCTGTTCGACGAACCTACCTCAGCCCTCGACCCGGAGCTGGTGGGTGAAGTGCTGGCGACCATTCGCAGCCTCGCCGAAGAGCGACGCACCATGGTCATCGTCACCCACGAAATGGGCTTTGCCCGGGACGTGGCGAACCGCGTGGTGTTTTTCGACAAGGGCGTGATCGTCGAACAAGGCGAAGCCAAGGCGCTGTTTGCAAATCCGAAAGAAGAGCGGACGAAGCAGTTTCTCAGCAAGTTCCTGAATAACGCTCACCACTGAAACATCGCCTCACTACTTGTTAACTTCCATGGATGGAAGTGACAACACCCCCTACTAAGAAAATCCCTCTCTACGTTCTCTCCGCTTATTCACCCACCTGAACAATAGATAATTTTTTATAGCTGCGTGCGGTACATATATATGTTCTGCAACAGAATAACCTCGCCTAAAATTCGCCAAACCCAGCGCCCTCACCGAACAGGTCTTCGCCATCTGCAACGCACTGAAAGCCCATAAAACAAGGTAAAGTTCGACAGATCGGTGCAGCTTATTAACTTCAATGCGTAGGATTTTTCTGAATAACACTAGATCCCATACTTAACTAGCCAACTCTATTGACACCTATTCAAGCGCCCTCTTATCTAGTCTCCAACAGGCGTCTAACCTCGCACTCATTCATTATTTAACCTCACAAATAGTGAATAACTTTGTTGCTCGGTAATTCACGCCTTTCGAACTTTCAGAAACGGACTTTCGCTGCAAGGCTTCAAGGAGAAACCCCATGACAAGCACTTCGAACAAACCCGAACTTGCCGCCCCGACCCTGGCGCAATCTCACAAGACCTGCATCAACATCACCTCGGCGGCGCACTTGCTGATCGATGTGGCGCCCTACTCCGGCATGGACGAAGGCGACCTGATCGAATTGTTCTGGGACAACTGCTACGTGGCCTCCAGAGTGCTGACGGCCGACGATGTCGGTCAACCGGTCCAACTGCGTGTACCCGAGAGCTTCATCGCCAATGGCACCTCACGCATCCACTACCGGATCATGCAGATCGGGCAAGGACCAACCCTTTCAGCCACCAGACGAGTGCAAATCAAACTCGACTGCCCCGGCGGCCAACCGTCGGCGCTGTGCGGCGATGAAAACCAGAGCCTGGAGCCGGTGAACATCCCCGAGACCATTCGCCGTCAGGGGGTCAATCCGAACCAGATCAAGCGCGGCGTTCCGCTGACCATCGAGCCTTACCAGAACATGGCCGCCGACGACGAAATCACCCTGCGTTGGGGCGATGTGCGCATGGATCTGCCACGACTCAAGGCCGGCGATGTCGGCCAGCCGATCCAGGTCTGGGTGCCGCCGGCGATCATTCTCGAAGCCGGCGAAGACCTGCGGCTGGAAGTGACTTACTGCATCCTCGACCGGGTGGGTAACAACTCCCGCTGGGCACCACCGCGCAGGCTGAAGATCGGTTGCGCCAATCCCTATTTGAAGGCCCGGCCGAAGGAAATGCTAATGGCCGCCGAACCCCGCAAACACTGAGATCCCTTGTAGCAGCTGGCGAAGCCTGCGTTCGGCTGCGCAGCAGTCGTGAAATCAGACACTGCGGTCATTCAGTTAAACCGCGAACTCAGGTTTTGACGACTGCTACGCAGCCGAACGCAGGCTTCGCCAGCTGCTATGTATGGACTCGCCCCCACTGTCTACCCGCTTTTGAAAAACCGCCGCCCCGTTGCATCTATGTATCAGGCCTATTCGAAGAAGCCGTCTTCGGCTT
>NZ_VOBM01000078.1:0-13600 GCF_008370005.1 Pseudomonas sp. ANT_J28 | reverse complement strand
TTGATCATCTTTACAACTTCCAGCTTGAAGCTGTCGTCGAATACTTTGCGTTTGTCGGTCATGGAGAACTCCTCAATAGGTGTATTTTCCACCTATCGGGGTGTCCGGGGAAATTAGACCACTGCAGGATGTGAGTGATGTGTTTCGGGTGATTGAACAGCGGGGGTTTGATACGCATAAGGATCAGTGACCGAATTACCGCAATAAAAAACCCGCATTGTTGCGGGTTTTTTACTACGTCTCAATATCCACTAAGAAGATTGCCTCGATGGCGTATATTTTCACAATTTTGATACGTCGGAAACGGACCAAAGGCAGAAGGAACAACCCTGCATCCTATCGAACAAAGAACTCTGGTACTCTGGTACTCTGCGGGACATTGGCTAATGTACGACTCGAATAACTAAAACCGCAAATTTCCAAGTTTGGATATTCCAAAATCAAGCATTTAAATAAACCTGTCACCTTTTTTGTTATGTCGCCTTTTTTGCTGGAGCAATCTTTAGGGGCTTATACAGAAGAAAAGGTGATATATCTATTTCTTGAGCACACTTACTCTCAAAATAAATCCATCACCTTTTCTCCGCTAATAAAATGGTGCAATTTCCATATAGAGAATGCAATCAGATAAGCGCCACTCAGCCAACTTAGTATTTTAAAATTCACCCGACCAGACAACATCTTACTTACAGCACCCCCACCTAATGCATACACCATTTGACAAGCAAAGCTACCGATAAAAAATCCTGAAAGGAAGGCAGGAATATTGACCGCTGCTCCACCCGAATGGTTGGCAAAAACGTAAGAAGTAATCGCCACGATGGTTAATGGATTAGTAATCGTCAAAGCAAAAACGGAAATAAATCCAGCCTGTTGCGAAACCGATATATCGACGCCGGCAGACTTGAATATTTTTACACCCAGATAAAACAGATAAATTATAGATACAACAACCAACAGACTTTGAAATTGAAACACAAACGCACTCACAAGTGCGGCGCCCATTAATGCAACCGCGGCATATAAAACATCGGCGATAGCGGCGCCTAACGCACTCGGCACTGCACTCATTCGCCCAAACAAAACTGATTGCCTTAATACAATTAAGGCAATCGGCCCGAATGAAATAGACAGCGCCATTGAGAAAAGCAGAGACTGCTGAAAATCTTGCATTACTTTTCGACTACCTTGAACACTTTCATGCTGGCGCAACAATGAGGACAATTAAAGTCTTCAGCCAGTTCTCCCCAATTAGTGCCTGGACTAAGTGGTTTATTCGCCAGAATCTGGCCAAACCTATCAAGTTCTTTAATTACCCCATATCGAACGACAGAGGAAGCAATATTATTGTAAGAAGCATCGTGTAACGGTTGCTCATTTACCCTTACATTGGACGCTTCCTGAATGTTCATCAGACTCTCTCCGTTTATCCCTTGATTTTACTTTTGTCGACCCTTGTTGCGCTATCTTGCGCCGGAGAAATATTCAATTTCACAAAAAAAATGTCAATAGCCTTTTCGAAAAATACTCGAACCCCTTAGATGTCTATGTTGCAGTCCTAGCTTAAGGCGCCAGAGCTAGAGCGTCACGCCCATGAAGAAACCCAAATCTGAGATTTATCGATTGCTGGTAACTAACTCGTGCGAAATAGGAGTCAGAATATTCATACAAAAAAGTATGGAGGATAAAGGTGAATTTTTTTTCTTTAGAGGCATTTATTTTTTAGCTACGAAACGTACTTGCTACCATATTTAGCCGAGCCGTAGATAAATCAGCCATCTTTTCTTGTATAGCACGATAGAAAACGCCAGCACGCGTAGGATTTTTCAACTACAAACTTCTTTATTTACCGTAAGAAAAATCCGTATTTTCTGAAACTCTAAATTACAGAAACACAAGCTAAAACATTCCGAATAGAATGCTTTCAAAACTTGAAATAGAGTACCCAGCCGCTAAGAGCAACTAAAAGGAGCAGTACGCATGGCTAGCCATGGATACATGAGCATTACTGGGAAACGACAAGGTTTGATTTCTGCTGGTTGCTCCGGCCTAAGTTCTATCGGCAACAAATGTCAGATAGGCCATGAAGACGAAGTCATGATTTTGGCTTACTCGCACAACATGATTACGGGTAATGATGGCGGAGTTTCTGGCGGTCGCGGCAATCACATGCCTATCATGATCACCAAAAATATTGATAAATCTTCACCACTACTGGCTAGCGCACTGCATGAGCGAGAAGAAGTAGAGTGCACAATTAACTTATACCGGACCTCACCGGCCGGCGGACAGGATAAATATTACTCAATACGACTCACCGGGGCGAAAATCGTACACGTCAGCCTCCAAGTACCTCATTCCATTCATATGAACGACGCGGAACCACAAGAATTAGTATCGATTCGTTATCGAGAGATTAGTTGGACCCACATCCAGGCGGGAACAAGCGCTTATAGTACTTGGGGGAACGAGGGTGAGTGATGAATCCTGTGACATTCACGATGTAACTAAAACCGCGTCCGATCTTATTGCATTCGGATGCACTCTCGGCGCCACACACCTCGATGATAGCTTTATGCAGCTTCAATTTAGTTCGATAGTTTCATCCTATGCGAACGAAATTATCCGAGCCGTTGATGAAGGAGTCATCAGTGCGTGGCAAGGGATACAAAAGATTAGAGAGGAATATGCCGAGTTATCGTCCAAAGCGCTTTTTTATGCTCAAAACGGCGCTGGGGTTTTGGCAGGTGCCATGCAGGTTGAGGCAGGTGTATCCACGATAGGAAAAACAAGAGGGGTCGGCATAGTAGCTGGCGCACCATTAATCGCACATGGTTTCAACAACATGTATGAAGGTTTGGGGAACATCTACTATGGCCCCGGCGTACCAGGTACAGTTGGCCCTGTGCGAGAGTTTTATCAAGAGCATCTTGGAAGCGCTTACGAGGGTAACATGGCATACTATTCCATGGATTTGTACTTATCGATAAACGGCTTATCAAACCTTGTTCGAAAGCCCGACTCAATGCAGTTATTCAACAGAGACCCTATCAACTATGAAATGGCCTACAAACAAATGGGGAGACTCGCTTTAGCTTTCGAAGCGTTAGTTGACGCTATCACAATCAAAACAATGATAAACGAGAGCAACGAAACAATCGAAGAAAAGCAACCTTGAGCGAGAGCAAGTCAACCATTACCTACGCCGTGATTGACCTGTATAAAAGCTCAAGAAAAACAAGATCAACGTAAAAACAAGAAACATAGCTGCTACAACTATTAAACAAGGAACATCATTTAAAAACTCAATTTTTTTCAGCTGCGGACTAAAAATTATAGTCCCGATTGCAGCTCCAATGACAATTCCAATCCAGGAGCCACGCAAACTCATATACTTTTCACCCATCATCTCGCCAAGCCAAACACTCTTCAGCCTGGGAATATAAAAACGCAAGCAAAAAAAACTGATAGTTATATACGTCACAATGTAGGCCGCTCGCAGAACGCCACCCTCCAAGGGCATTATCTGCTTAATCCCTCCGACAACTATTAGTGTATAAAGCCCCGCTGAGCCGAGGACAAGAGAACCTACCCAAATATAATAGCGAGCATTACTTAAATTCATAAAAACATGATCCATCATGGCTACAATATTTGAAAACATTATAGCCATGCATCAGACCGATGGAAGCACTGAAACATCTACTCAATCAAAAGTTCGCCGGTGTATTAGCACTGATGATTTCCGCCTCATCCGCCCCAATATTCCGAAACCGATGCGGCAACGTCGTCGGAAAGTAATACCCATCCCCAGCATTCAACACACTAATCTGCCCATCAACCGTCAGTTCAACAGTGCCACGGGTAACCAACCCACACTCCTCCCCTTCCGAATGCACAATCGGCTCTTCCCCCGAGCTCGCCCCAGGCGCGTATTGCTCGCGCAACAGTCGCATCTGCCGACTCGGCACCGAAGCGCCAATCAGCAGCAACCGCAGCCCATGACGGCCGAGATCCGGCTGTTCATTGGCGCGAAACACGTATTGATGCTCACGCGGCGGCTGATCAAAGGTAAAGAAGTCCGCCAAAGACATCGGTATGCCTTCGAGCAGTTTTTTGAGGGAGCTGACGGAGGGACTGACGCGATTTTGTTCGATCAGGGAGATGGTGGCATTGGTGACGCCGCTACGCCGGGCCAGCTCGCGCTGGGAGAGTTTGTAGCTTTCGCGTACTAATTTGAGTCGTGAGCCCGTGTCCATGACAGCCTTATGCGAGGAATACTTAAGGGTTATGGGGGTGGATGGCGGGCGACTTTTGGCCGCGAAAAACACCGCTTCCCTGTCCCGGAAATTTGAAAGGCGGGTATTAAATCACGTTTGGTGGTGTTGCTCAGCAGGTTCGATAAATGGTTGGGTAAAAAGGTTGTTTTGACCTGAAGTTGGGTGGTTTGACCGTGCGAACTGTGGATGCGGTTACTGGGTGTCAGGTGGGATTGATAGCGACTGGGATGGCCTCTTCGCGAGCAAGCCCGCTCCCACATTTTGGTTCTGGTTGTATACAGATTTTGTGTTTGCCATGGATCTCTGTGGGAGTGAGCTTGCTTGCGATGGCGGTGTATCAGGCGACAATGATAGCGACTGATATGGCCTCATCGCGGGCAAGCCCGCTCCCACAGGGATTGCAGCAGGCTTAACTTAAATACCGAACCGGTCGCGCAGCGCGTAATACGCGGCGCCCATGGCGGTGAGGGGGGCCTGGAAGGTGCGGCCGCCGATCATGGGCATGTGCGGCAACGATGCGAAGGCGTCGAAGCGTTCGGCGTCGCCGCGGATCATTTCCGAGATCAGTTTGCCGGCCAGGTGCGAGCAGGTGACGCCGTGGCCGCTGTAGCCTTGCATGTAGTAGGCGTTTTTCTCGATGCGGCCGAATTGCGGCATGCGTGACATGGTCAGCAGGAAGTTGCCGGTCCAGCGGTAGTCGATTTTCACGTCCTTCAGTTGCGGGAAGGTCTTGAGGATTTTCGGCTTGATCAGTTGCTCGATGTCGTCCGGTTCGCGGGCGCCGTAGACCACGCCGCCGCCGTATAGCAGACGGTTGTCGGCGGTGAGGCGGTAGTAGTCCAGCAGGTAGTTGCAGTCTTCGACGCAGTAGTTGTTTTTGATCAGGCTGCGGGCGACTTTCTCGGACAACGGCTCGGTGACGACGATTTGTGAACCGCAAGGCATGCTTTTACGCGTGACGCGGTTGTCGAGGTCCTGCGGCAAATAGGCGTTGCCGGCGATCAGCAGGTACTTGGCGCGGACCACGCCTTGGGCGGTGCGCACGGTGATCGGTTCGCCGTAGGTGATTTCCACTGCGGCCGATTGTTCGTAGATTTTGCCGCCCAGGCCGATGATGGCCGAGGCTTCGCCGAGGGCCAGGTTCAGCGGGTGGATGTGGCCGCCCTGCATGTCGAGCAGGCCGCCGACGTAGTTGTCGCAACCCACTTCGCGCTTGATGTCCGCCGCGTCGAGCATTTTCAGGCTCTTGTTGCCGTAGCGTTCCCAGTTGCTTTTCTGCTCGGCCAGGCCTTTGAGTTGCTTTTTGTTCAGCGCGGCGAAGATCCCGCCCGGCCGGTAGTCGCACTGGATGTCGTAGTGTTGTATGCGCTGACGGATGATGTCGGCGCCTTCGAAAATCATGCTGCCGAGGACTTCGGCGGTTTTGTCGCCGTAGCGTTCTTCGATGACATCGACGTCGCGACTGTAGGAGTTGACCAGTTGGCCGCCGTTGCGACCGCTGGCGCCGAAACCGACTTTGGCGGCTTCGAGCACGGTCACGCTGTAGCCGGCTTCGGCGAGGAACAGGGCCGAGGACAAACCGGTGTAGCCGGCGCCAATGATGCAGACGTCGCAGTCGACCGCTTGTTCGAGGACCGGGAAGTCGCCGGTGAAGTTGCGGGTGGCGGCGTAGTAGCTATTTACATGTGCTTGTTTCATAGGTTTCTCCGAGGGTCGCCGGCAGCGTGCCGGTGACCGTCGTTTTTTATAGGTATTAGAGCTTGATCCAGGTCGCTTTGAGTTCGGTGTATTTGTCGAACGCGTGCAGCGATTTGTCCCGACCGTTACCCGACTGCTTGTACCCGCCGAACGGCGCGGTCATGTCGCCGCCGTCGTACTGGTTGACCCAGACGCTGCCGGCGCGCAAGCCGCGCGCGAAGGTGTGGGCCTTGCTCAGGTTGCTGGTCCACACGCCTGCGGCCAGGCCGAAGATGCTGTCATTGGCGATGGCCAGCGCTTCTTCCTCGGTGTCGAAGGTGATCAGCGACAGCACCGGGCCGAAGATTTCTTCCCGGGCGATGGTCATGGCGTTGGTCACGCCGTCGAAAATCGCCGGTTCCACGTACAGGCCACCGGTGTCTTCGAGGGTGCGGCTGCCGCCGGCGATCAGTTGCGCGCCCTGGTCTTTGCCGACTTGGATGTAGCGCAGCACGTTGTCCAGTTGACGCTGATCGACGACCGCGCCGACGGTGGTTTCCGGGTCCAAAGCGTGCCCCGGTTTCCAGGCTTGCAGGGCTTCCACCAGCAGCGGAATGAACTGCTCGCGGATCGAACGCTCTACCAGCAAGCGTGAACCGGCGGTGCAGACTTCGCCCTGGTTGAAGGCAATCGCACCGGCCGCCGCTTGTGCTGCCGCGCGCAAATCCGGCGCGTCGGCGAACACCACGTTCGGGCTCTTCCCCCCTGCTTCGAGCCAGACGCGTTTCATGTTGCTTTGCCCGGCGTAGATCAGCAGTTGCTTGGCAATCGCGGTCGAGCCGGTGAAGGCCAGCACGTCGACGTCCATGTGCAACGCCAGCGCCTTGCCGACGGTGTGACCGTAGCCCGGCAGGACGTTGAACACGCCTTTCGGGATGCCCGCTTCCAGCGCCAGTTGGGCGATGCGGATGGCGGTCAGTGGCGACTTTTCCGAAGGCTTGAGAATGAACGAGTTGCCGGCCGCGAGGGCTGGGGCGAACTTCCAGCTGGCCATGATCAACGGGAAGTTCCACGGCACGATGGCGGCGACCACACCGGCAGGTTCGCGGGTGATGAGGCCGAGTTGGTCGTGCGGCGTGGCGGCGACTTCGTCGTAGATCTTGTCGATGGCCTCGGCGCTCCAGCGGATCGCGTTGGCGGTCGCTGGGATGTCGATGCTCATCGAGTCGTTGATCGGCTTGCCCATGTCGAGGGTTTCGAGCAGGGCGAGTTCTTCCTGGTTGGCCAGGATCAAGTCCGCGAAGCGAATCAAAATGCGCTTGCGTTCTGCGGGTGCCAACCGCGCCCAGATGCCGGACTCGAAGGTGCGGCGTGCAACGGCGACCGCCGCATTGGCGTCGGCTTCGTCGGTGCTGGCGACGTTGGCCAGGAAGCGGCCGTCGACCGGGCTCATGCATTCAAAGGTGTCGCCGCTGAGTGCCGGGCAGTATTGGCCGTCGATGAAGGCGCGGCCTTCGAGTGTTAAGGACTGGAAGCGTTGCTCCCAGTCGCTGCGAGTGTTTGTCATGGTTGTGACTCGACGCAGAGGAATAAGTGATCGTCAGGCTGATGCCCGTCAGTTGAAACTTGCAATGCAATCCCCTGTGGGAGCGGGCTTGCTCGCGAAGGCGGTGTGTCAGGCGACATCAGTGTTGACTGATCCACCGCTTTCGCGAGCAAGCCCGCTCCCACATTTGATTGTTGGTGTCTGCAGAGAATGCGTACACCACTTGGCTCATCAAACCGTGTGCAAGTACCAGTTGTACTCAAGGTCCGAGATGGAGTTCTCGAACTCGGCCAGCTCGCTTTCCTTGCACGCAACGAACACGTCGATGTACAGCGGGTCGATGTAGCGCGACATGACTTCGCTGTCGTCCAGTTCGCGCAGTGCATCGCGCAGGTTGTTCGGCAGGCTCTGCTCGTTCTGCTCGTAGCTGTTGCCTTCAACCGGGGCGCCCGGTTCGATCTCGTTGGTCAGGCCGTGGTGAATACCGGCCAGTACCGACGCCATCAGCAAGTACGGGTTGGCATCGGCGCCAGCCACTCGGTGCTCGATGCGCACCGAGTCTGCGGAACCGGTCGGCACACGCACTGCAACGGTACGGTTATCGATGCCCCAGCTCGGCGAGTTCGGCACGTAGAACTGCGCGCCGAAACGACGGTACGAGTTGACGTTCGGGCACAGGAACGCCATCTGCGCCGGCAGGGTCTCGAGCACACCGCCGATCGCGTGTCGCAGCGCGGCGTTCTGCTCGGGATCCTCGCTGGCAAAGATGTTGTTGCCTTCTTTGTCGAGAATCGAAATGTGTACGTGCAAACCATTGCCCGCCTGGCCCGGATACGGCTTGGCCATGAAGGTGGTGTCCATCTCGTGGTCGTAGGCGATGTTTTTCACCAGACGCTTGAGCAACACCGCGTAGTCGCAGGCCTTGATCGGGTCATTGACGTGATGCAGGTTCACTTCGAACTGCGCCGGGGCGCTTTCCTTGACGATGGCGTCAGCAGGGATGCCCTGCTCTTTCGCGCCTTCGAGGATGTCTTGCAGGCAATCGACGTATTCGTCGAGGTCATCGATCAAATACACCTGAGTCGACATCGGACGCTTGCCCGAAACCGGCGAACGTGGCGATTGCGGACGACCGTTCACGTTGTCCTGGTCGATCAGATAGAACTCGAGTTCGAACGCGGCGCAGATGGTCAGGCCCATTGCATCGAACTTGCTCACGACCTGACGCAGCACTTCGCGAGGGTCAGCGAAGAACGGCTGGCCTTCGAGTTCGTGCATGGTCATTAACAGTTGCGCGGTCGGGCGCTTCTGCCATGGCTCGATGCTGAGCGTATCTGGGATGGGGAAGCAGATTCGGTCTGAGTCACCGATGTCCAGACCCAGGCCGGTGCTTTCCACCGTAGAACCGTTGATGTCCAGAGCAAACAGTGACGCCGGGAGGTTAATGCCTTTTTCGTAAACCTTATGAAGACTGGTGCGCTCGATGCGCTTGCCGCGCACCACACCGTTCATATCCGCAATCAGAAGGTCGACGTACAAAACCTCAGGATATTTCTTAAGGAATGCGTTTGCTTCGTTGAGTTGAACGGTACGCAGAGGGACCGACATGATGCACCTATTAGCTGTTAATTATTATGTTCACTACCTTGTTGCGAGCCCAGTCAACCCGAACGGCAAAGTGAAGTCAATAGCGAACACTTGGCCTCTCAACCTTTATTTTCGGGCCTTTCTTGGGCACGAGAGTGCCAGATCAGTCTTGCGCACCGCGTAAACCCTGAAGATCTGACGTACGGCGTTTAGAATTTTTTACATGAGAGTTGTTAATTAAAATCAACAAGGCTAAGCTCCGGAAAAGCTCGTTCAAGTGTGAAACTTCGAGGTGATAAAAATGGCATTCAAGCCATTGATCGGCGTTACAGCGTGCGTCAAACAGATTGGCCTGCACCCCTACCATGTCAGCGGCGACAAGTACTTGCGTGCTGTCAGCGTCGCGGCTTTGGGGCTGCCGGTCGTCATTCCTTCTTTAGGCGATCTGACCGAAATCGATGACCTGCTCGCGCAGCTCGACGGTCTGCTGCTGACCGGCTCACCCTCGAATGTGGAACCTTTCCACTATCAAGGCCCCGACAGCGCCCCCGGCACGGATCACGATCCGCAACGGGACGCTACCACCCTCCCCTTATTGCGTGCGGCCATTGCGGCGGGCGTTCCGGTGCTCGGCATCTGCCGGGGCTTTCAGGAAATGAACGTGGCGTTCGGGGGCAGCCTGCATCAGAAGGTCCACGAACTCCCAGGCTTCCTGGATCACCGGGAAGCGAATCATCCAGACCTGGCGGTGCAATACGCACCGGCGCATGCGGTCAACGTGCAACCGGGCGGTGTGTTCGAGGTGCTGGATTTGCCGCAGGTGTTCCAGGTCAATTCGATTCACAGCCAGGGCATTGACCGACTGGCTCCCGGCCTACGTGCGGAAGCCGTTGCGCCGGATGGCCTGATCGAAGCGATCTCGGTGAAACACGGCCCGACCTTCGCCGTCGGTGTGCAGTGGCACCCGGAATGGCAGGTTCTGTCGAATCCGCCCTACTTGAGTATTTTCCAGGCGTTTGGCGACGCGTGCCGGCGACGGGCCGCGCTACGTAATAAACGCTGACTTCAAACACGACTAAATCAATTTACTGCCCCCGAGAGTCTGGCGGGCGTGTCTTTGCGCGCCGGTCCCTCACGACAACAAACGCGATAACAACAAGTACCACCAGGCAGCCAGGACGGCGGCGCCGAATAAGCCCAGGCCGGGCGATGCCAGTGAGCCAAACGCAATTCCAGGGTGGGAGCGGGCTTGCTCGCGAAGAGGGAGTGTCAGTCGACATTGATGCTGCCTGATACACCGCTTTCGCGAGCAAGCCCGCTCCCACAGGGGATCACCGTTGAATTGACTGGCGTCGTACAGTTCGGGCTTGTAATCAACTATTAAGTCAGGCCGCGTTGGCCCGACGACTGAAACCTGTTGGGAGTTTCACATGGCAAACGCCTCCAGCATCTACAGGAAGGCTCTTGAAGGTCACCAGTCACCAAAAAAGGTGCTGGTGAAAATCGACCGCGTCACCAAGAAATTCGACGAAACCACCGCAGTGGACGATGTCTCGCTTGAGATCCATCAAGGGGAAATCTTCGCCCTGCTCGGCGGTTCCGGCTCCGGCAAATCGACCCTGCTGCGCATGCTCGCAGGCTTCGAGCGCCCGACCGAAGGACGGATTTTGCTCGACGGTGTCGACATCACCGACATGCCGCCGTACGAACGGCCGATCAATATGATGTTCCAGTCCTACGCGCTGTTCCCGCACATGACGGTGGCGCAGAACATTGCGTTCGGGCTGAAGCAGGATCGTCTGTCCACCAGCGAAATCGACGCCCGCGTTGAAGAGATGCTGCGCCTGGTGCACATGACCCAGTACGCCAAACGCAAACCCCATCAGTTGTCTGGCGGTCAGCGTCAGCGTGTGGCCCTCGCCCGCTCCCTGGCCAAGCGTCCGAAGCTGTTGCTGCTCGACGAACCGATGGGCGCGCTGGATAAAAAGCTGCGTTCGCAGATGCAACTGGAGTTGGTGGAGATCATCGAGCGGGTCGGCGTGACCTGTGTGATGGTAACCCACGACCAGGAAGAGGCCATGACCATGGCCCAGCGCATCGCGATCATGCACTTGGGCTGGATCGCGCAGATCGGCAGCCCGGTGGACATTTATGAGGCGCCAGTCAGCCGCATGGTCTGCGAGTTCATCGGCAATGTGAACGCCTTCGACGGTACCGTGGTCGAGGATCTGGAAGGTCACGCGATCATTCACAGCCCGGACCTGGAGCAGAAGATTTACGTCGGTCACGGCGTCAGCACCTCGGTGCAGGACAAGTCGATCACCTACGCCATTCGCCCGGAAAAACTGCTGGTCAGCACCACCAAACCCGATACCCGCTACAACTGGTCCAGCGGCAAGGTGCATGACATCGCCTACCTCGGCGGCCACTCGGTGTTTTACGTGGAGTTGCCTGGCGGCAAGGTTGTGCAGTCGTTCATGGCCAACGCCGAACGCCGTGGCTCACGTCCGACCTGGGACGATAAAGTCTACGTGTGGTGGGAAGACGACAGCGGCGTGGTACTGCGCTCATGAAAACACTCAATCAGCAGTTTATGCGGCTGATGCCGAGTGGTCGAAAGCTCGTCATCGGGATTCCGTTCCTGTGGCTGTTCCTGTTCTTCATGCTGCCGTTCTTCCTGGTGATGAAGATCAGCTTCTCGGAAGCAGCGCTGGCTATTCCTCCTTACTCAGAGATCTACACCTTCGCCGAGCAGAAATTCCAGCTGTTGCTGAACCTCGGCAACTACTCGCTGCTGACCCAGGATGAGTTGTACATCTCGGCTTACTTCGGCTCGTTGAAGGTCGCGTTTTTAAGCACGCTGATGTGCCTGGTGATCGGTTTCCCGATGGCTTACGCGATCACCAAGGCGAGCAAGGAAACGCAAAACGTTCTGCTGTTGCTGATCATGATGCCGACCTGGACCGCGATCCTGATCCGCGTTTATGCGTGGATGGGTATTCTCAGCAACAACGGTTTGCTCAACGCATTCCTGATGTGGACCGGGCTGACCGATCACCCGATCGAGATCCTCAACACCAACACGGCCGTCTACATCGGCGTGGTGTATGCGTATCTGCCGTTCATGGTGTTGCCGCTGTACGCCAACTTGGTCAAGCACGATCAAAGCTTGCTGGAAGCCGCTTCGGACCTGGGTTCGAGCAACTTCAACAACTTCTGGAAAATCACCGTGCCGCTGGCCAAGAACGGGATCATCGCCGGCTGCATGCTGGTGTTCATTCCGGTGGTCGGTGAGTTCGTGATTCCGGAGCTGTTGGGTGGCCCAGAGACCCTGATGATCGGTCGCGTGCTGTGGCAAGAGTTCTTCAATAACCGCGACTGGCCGGTGGCGTCTGCCCTGGCGGTGGTGATGCTGTTGATCCTGATTGTGCCGATTCTGCTGTTCAACCGCAGTCAGGCCAAAGAGATGGAGGCACGGGGATGAAACGCTTCGGATTTTCAAAGTTCATGCTGATTTTCGGCTTGTCGTTTATCTACCTGCCGATGTTGATTCTGGTGATCTACTCGTTCAACGCCTCCAAACTGGTAACGGTGTGGGGCGGCTGGTCGGTGAAGTGGTATGTCGGCCTGGCCGACAACTCGCAACTGATGGGCTCGGTGGTGCGCTCGCTGGAAATCGCCTGCTACACCGCGATTGCTGCCGTAGCGTTGGGGACGTTGGCAGCATTCGTACTGACTCGCGTCACTCGCTTCAAGGGCCGCACGTTGTTCGGTGGTTTGGTGACGGCGCCGCTGGTGATGCCGGAAGTGATCACCGGTCTGTCGCTGTTGCTGCTGTTCGTGGCGATGGCGCAGTTGATCGGTTGGCCGCAGGAACGAGGCCTGGTGACGATCTGGATCGCACACACCACGTTCTGTGCGGCGTATGTGGCGGTGGTGGTTTCGGCGCGCTTGCGTGAGCTGGACCTGTCCATCGAAGAAGCGGCCATGGACCTCGGGGCGAAGCCGCTCAAGGTGTTTTTCCTGATCACCATTCCGATGATCGCGCCGTCACTGGCGGCCGGCGGCATGATGTCGTTTGCCCTGTCGCTGGATGACCTCGTGCTGGCGAGCTTCGTGTCCGGCCCGGGTTCGACGACCCTGCCGATGGAAGTGTTCTCGGCGGTACGACTGGGCGTGAAGCCTGAGATCAATGCCGTGGCCAGCCTGATCCTGTTGGCGGTATCGATTGTGACCTTCATGGTCTGGTTCTTCAGCCGCCGCGCCGAAGCCACCCGCAAACGCGCAATTCAGGAAGCCATGGACCAGACCGCCAGCGAATCCTGGCAGCAACCCAACAAGCAAATGGCTGGAGCAACGGCTTAAGAGCCTGCAGGACGCACACTTTGTAATTGGATGGACTCGCCCAAGCCGAGGCGTCAATGCGCCACGGTGGCAGTCTAAACAGCCAACGACAGCGAGGGCGAGTCCATGAAAAATCATAGTTCGATTGATCAATCCCTGTCTTCTT
>NZ_VOBM01000077.1:0-13862 GCF_008370005.1 Pseudomonas sp. ANT_J28 | reverse complement strand
GCTCCCACATTGGTTCTGTGAACGACGCAGATCCAATGTGGGAGCGGGCTTGCTCGCGAAGGGGCCGGAACAAACACCGCACAACCCCCAGACAAACAAAAACGCCCCCGACCTTGCGGTCGGGGGCGTTTTTTTAAGCGCTAACTAAGTCGAAACTCAGTTACCGGCTTTCTTGGCAGCGCGGGTACGCTCGCTTTCGCCCAGGATCTTCTTACGAAGACGGATGGACTTAGGAGTGACTTCGCACAGTTCGTCTTCTTGCACGAACTCAAGCGCTTGCTCCAGGGTGAAACGGATAGGCGGAACCAGAGCGATGGTTTCGTCTTTACCCGAGGCACGCATGTTGTCGAGCTTCTTGCCTTTGGTTGGGTTGACGCCCAGGTCGTTGTCGCGGCTGTTGATGCCGACGATTTGACCTTCGTACACGTCTTCACCGTGACCCAGGAACAGTTTGCCGCGAGCTTGCAGGGTTTCCAGCGAGTAAGTCAGAGCCTTACCGGTAGCAACCGAAACCAGCACGCCGTTCTGACGGCCGGACATGTCGCCGGACTTCATCACGTCGTAACGGTCGAAGATCGAGGTCAGGATGCCTGCACCGGAGGTCAGGGTCAGGAACTCGTTACGGAAACCGATCAAGCCACGAGCCGGGATGTTGTACTCAAGGCGCACACGGCCCTTGCCATCCGGAACCATGTTGGTCAGGTCGCCTTTACGGATACCGATCTGTTCCATGATCGAACCTTGCGATTCTTCTGGCAGGTCGATGGTCACGTTTTCGTACGGTTCGTGCTTCACGCCGTCAACCATGCGGATGATCACTTCCGGACGACCAACACCCATTTCGAAGCCTTCGCGACGCATGGTTTCGATCAGTACCGAGAGGTGCAGCTCACCACGGCCGGAGACTTTGAACTTGTCGGCGGTGTCGCCTTCTTCAACGCGCAGGGCAACGTTGTAGAGCAGTTCTTTATCCAGACGTTCTTTGATGTTACGGCTGGTGACGAACTTGCCTTCACGACCGCAGAACGGCGAGTCGTTAACCTGGAAGGTCATGGAAACGGTTGGTTCGTCAACGGTCAGCGGCTTCATCGCTTCGACGTTCAGTGGGTCGCACAGAGTGTCGGAGATGAACAGCTGGTCGAAGCCGCTGATGCAGACGATGTCGCCGGCAGCTGCTTCGTCAACGTCGATACGGTGCAGACCGTGGTGCCCCATCAGCTTCAGGATACGACCGTTACGGCGCTTGCCGTCGGCGTCGATAGCCACAACTTGAGTGTTCGGCTTGATGCGACCACGGGCGATACGGCCAACGCCGATAACACCCAGGAAGCTGTTGTAGTCCAGTGCCGAGATTTGCATCTGGAACGGACCGTCACGGTCAACTTTTGGAGCCGGTACGTGGTCAATGATCGCCTGGTACAGCGGGGTCATGTCTTCAGCCATGTCGGTGTGTTCCAGACCGGCAATGCCGTTCAGGGCCGAGGCGTAGACAACTTTGAAGTCCAGCTGTTCTTCGGTAGCACCGAGGTTGTCGAACAGGTCGAAGATCTGGTCCAGAACCCAGTCCGGACGCGCGCCTGGACGGTCAACCTTGTTGATGACCACGATTGGACGCAGGCCGGCTTCGAAAGCCTTCTTGGTCACGAAACGGGTTTGCGGCATAGGGCCGTCTTGAGCGTCAACCAGCAGCAGAACGGAGTCAACCATCGACATTACGCGTTCAACTTCGCCGCCGAAGTCGGCGTGGCCCGGGGTGTCCACGATGTTGATGTGGTGGCCGTTCCAGTTGATGGCGGTGTTTTTCGCCAGAATGGTAATACCGCGTTCTTTCTCCTGGTCGTTGGAGTCCATCACGCGCTCGTCGTTGAGCTCGTTGCGCTCCAGGGTGCCGGATTGACGCAAGAGTTTGTCTACCAGGGTGGTCTTACCATGGTCAACGTGAGCAATGATGGCGATGTTGCGTAGATTTTCGATCACTTGTGTATCTCGATCAGAGGATTCGGTGTGCTGACAAGTCTTGGCAGCGATTAACAGTAGAGTCCGGCAAAGCCGTTACAGCTTGACGGCGGCGTCGGGGGGCCGGTGACGCAGGCCACAGGCAAACAGCCCCGGGCTCTTAGCTCGGTCGATAAACGCGCACATTGGCATGCCCCTCACTGAGCAAATGGTGGGCATGCAGGCGACTCATCACGCCTTTGTCGCAATACAGCAGGTACTGGCGAGTAGGGTCCAGTTCCTTGAAACGAGCGTTCAATGCATAAAACGGCATCGTTTGTACCTCAATGCCAACGAGGCCCAGCGGGTCGTCTTCAGCGGCATCCGGATGACGGATGTCGATGACGATCTGACCAGCCAGCGCTTCACTGACTTCTTCGATCTGCAAGTCCTGGCCCAATTCGTCGATCACACGATCGATCGGCACCAGTTTGGCGTTCTCGAGCGCACGCTCAAGTACTGCCATGTCGAACTGTTGTTCTTCGTACTCCACGCGTGGACGCTTGGCGTGGGTCTTGGGGTTCACCGAGATGACCCCGCAGTATTCCGGCATGTGCTTGGCGAAGTCGGCAGTACCGATATCGTTGGCCAGGTCGATGATGTCCTGCTTGTGACTGGCGATCAGCGGACGCAAGACCAGCTTGTCGGTCACGCAGTCGATCACGGACAGGTTCGGCAGCGTCTGGCTCGACACCTGGGAAATCGCTTCGCCGGTGACCAGCGCATCGATCTCCAGCCGATCGGCAATACGGGAAGCAGCGCGCAACATCATACGCTTCAAAACTACGCCCATATGACTGTTATCGACTTTACCGAGAATTTCTCCCAGTACTTCCTCGAACGGCACACTCACAAATAACACGCGTTGGGAGCTGCCGTACTTCTTCCAGATGAAGTGCGCGACTTCCATAACGCCCAGTTCATGGGCTCGTCCGCCCAGATTGAAGAAGCAGAAATGGCTCATCAGCCCGCGGCGCATGATCTGGTAAGCAGCAACAGTGGAATCGAAGCCGCCGGACATCAGCACAAGCGTCTGTTCCAGGGCACCCAGCGGATAACCGCCGATACTGTTGTGCTGGTTGTGAATCACGAACAACCGTTTGTCGCGAATTTCGAGGCGAACTTCGATTTCCGGTTCTTTCAGCGAGATTCCGGCGGCGCCGCACTGACGACGCAGTTGGCTGCCGACGTATTTCTCGACGTCCATCGAACTGAATTCATGCTTGCCGGCACGCTTGCAGCGCACCGAAAAAATCTTCCCGGCCAACGCATCACCAAAGTGCTGCTTGCACTTGGCGACGATGTCGTCGAAGTCACCCAGCGGGTATTCGTCGACTTGCAGGAAATGCGCGATGCCCGGCATGCAGCTCAGGCGTTCGGTCATCTCCTTCAGGGCTTTGGGCTCAGCGATGCGCGTTTCAAGCTCGAGATTGTCCCAGACACCGTTCACCACCACAGCCGGGTCCAGGTCGCGGAGCACGGTACGGATGTTTTTGGCCAACTGGCGGATGAAACGCATCCGTACCGGGCGGCTCTTGATGGTGATCTCGGGGAAGACTTTTACGATTAGTTTCATGAAAACAGCGCGCGCTGGGCCAGCCGAAAAAGGGGGGCGCGGATTATAGCGGAAATTGCTCAAGGTTTAACCAGTTAATGTGCAGAAGGTTTTGCGCGCACCAAAACAGGTCATTTGTTGGATTTGACGCTACATTACGGGGCGCTATTTCCGGCTTTACTACGCTTTGCACCTTTATAAGCGTGAAATTGGGGCAAAAAACCCATGGTGGGGCACTGGCATGCAATTTGCTCCCTTGTGAGGCAGGTTGCCTTGGCAGAGTATTCGCGCCGGCATCACCCACATTCTAAGGGCATCCACTACTAAGCCCGAAGCCACCCGGAGGACACTATGTCGAAGTCGGTTCAACTCATCAAAGATCATGACGTCAAGTGGATTGATCTGCGCTTCACGGACACCAAAGGCACTCAGCACCACGTGACCATGCCGGCTCGCGACGCGCTGGATGAAGCTTTCTTCGAAGAAGGCAAAATGTTCGACGGTTCCTCCATCGCCGGCTGGAAAGGCATCGAAGCCTCCGACATGATCCTGATGCCGGACGACAGCACTGCCGTTCTCGACCCGTTCACCGAAGAGCCAACCCTGATCCTGGTTTGCGACGTGATCGAGCCTTCGACCATGCAAGGCTACGACCGTGACCCACGTGCGATCGCCAAGCGTGCCGAGGAATACCTGAAGTCGACCGGTATCGGCGACACCGTATTTGTTGGTCCAGAGCCTGAATTCTTCATCTTCGACGAAGTGAAGTTCAAGTCCGACATCTCCGGCTCCATGTTCAAGATCTACTCCGAACAAGGTTCGTGGATGTCCGACCAGGACGTGGAAGGCGGCAACAAAGGCCACCGTCCAGGCGTCAAAGGCGGCTACTTCCCGGTTCCGCCGTTCGACCACGACCACGAAATCCGTACCTCCATGTGCAACGCCATGGAAGAAATGGGCCTGGTCATCGAAGTTCACCACCACGAAGTGGCAACTGCCGGCCAGAACGAAATCGGTGTGAAGTTCAACACCCTGGTGGCCAAGGCTGACGAAGTTCAGACCCTGAAGTACTGCGTACACAACGTTGCTGATGCATACGGCCGCACCGCGACCTTCATGCCTAAGCCGCTGTACGGCGACAACGGTTCGGGTATGCACGTTCACCTGTCCATCGCCAAAGATGGCAAGAACACCTTCGCTGGCGAAGGCTATGCCGGCCTGTCCGATACCGCTCTGTACTTCATCGGCGGCATCATCAAGCACGGTAAGGCCCTGAACGGCTTCACCAACCCGTCGACCAACTCCTACAAGCGTCTGGTCCCAGGTTTCGAAGCTCCGGTAATGCTGGCCTACTCGGCTCGCAACCGTTCCGCTTCGATCCGTATTCCTTACGTGTCCAGCCCTCGCGCTCGCCGTATCGAAGCCCGCTTCCCGGATCCAGCAGCCAACCCGTACCTGGCCTTCGCAGCCCTGGTAATGGCTGGCCTGGACGGCATCCAGAACAAGATCCACCCTGGCGATGCTGCTGACAAAAACCTGTACGACCTGCCGCCTGAAGAGGCGAAAGAGATCCCACAAGTTTGCGGCAGCCTGAAAGAAGCCCTGGAAGAGCTGGACAAAGGTCGTGCGTTCCTGACCAAAGGCGGCGTTTTCAGCGACGACTTCATCGACGCTTACATCGCTCTGAAAAGCGAAGAAGAAATCAAAGTACGTACCTTCGTACACCCACTGGAATACGAGCTGTACTACAGCTGCTGATCCGGTAGCGCTTGCGCAAGCGGCGTGACAAAAAAGAGGCCTCCTTCGGGAGGCCTTTTTTGTGCCCGCAATTCAGGGTTCTTTGGTGCTGGAGAGATTTCCTTAAACCATGCCCAAATGTTTACAACTTGGGCCAACCGTCACCCCTGACCTATGCTGCAATCCAATGCTTTCGTTTCTGGTCAATTTTATGGGTCGTGGTTTTCTACTGATGTTGCTGCTGATCGCCCTGCCCGCCGCAGCGCAGATCTACAAGTACACCGACGCCGACGGCAACACCGCCTACAGCAATCAACCGCCCGATGGCGTGAAGGCTCAGCCGGTCGAGTTGCCGCCGCTCAACAGTGTCGAGCCCCAAGTCCCTTCTGCGCCAGCGGTCGAAGCCACCAGCCGCGAACAGCCACGAAGCGCTTACGAGGTGCTAAAGCTGACCAACTTACCCACTACCGAAGCGCTGCGCGCCAACAACGGCACCTTCACCGTCAACGTGCTGATCAAACCCCGCCTGCAAGGCCCTCATCTGTTCAGGCTGTTGCTGGACGATCAACCTTACGGCCAGCCGAGCAACGTGCCAATACTGCAACTGGTCAATATTGACCGCGGCACACACAGCCTTGCTGTACAGGTGATCGACGGGGAAAACATCGTTCAACAAAGTCCCACCGAGACGTTCACCGTACAACGGGTGCATAAGCCGTGAGGCTGTGGCTGCTGATCACCTGCTTGATCGCCCTGCCGGTGACGGCCGAGGTGTTCACCTACGTCGACGCCCAGGGCAATCGGGTCTACACAGACCAGCCAGGCTCCGGCAACGCCAAGCGCGTGCCCATGGCGACGAGTAACCGCATGTCCGCCAACCCTGGCGGCGCAGCACCGGTGACGGCTGGTAAGAAGGCCGAAACAAAACCACTGTTTCACTACGACATGCTGAGAGTACTGGTGCCAGAGCCAGACGCCACGGTGCGCAGCAGCGCTGGTGAGATTATCGTCAGTATCACTAGCGAACCCGGCCTGCAACGCGGCCACCGCTACCGATTGCTACTGGACGGCCAACCCACCGCAGCGCCCGGCCTGAGCCCGGTGTTCGCCCTGAGCAATATCGATCGCGGCAGCCATAACCTCTCCGTGGAAATCCTCGACGAGCAGGGCCACACGGTCGAGCGCACCGCCAATCAGCCGTTCCATATGCTGCGCATCTCCCTCGCACAGAAGCGTCAGGTCAAACCCTGCGCCCTCCCCGATTACGGCCAACGGCCGGAATGCCCGCTCAAAGACAAACCCGTAGAAGAAAAAAATCCCTTCCTGCGCTTCTTCTAACGCCGCTCAAGTTTGCGCACTATATTGGTGCAATTGGTTGCACCATACTCACATCCCATCCCATTTTGGTTCGAAAGTACCCGTCAAAGCTGGCAGAACGCCACGCAAACGAGCGTCAAACGCCCGTTTCAGGCCTTAAACGCTTCTTTTCGGAGCCTTGGTTTGGTTTTTGCATTTTCCTCGTATCGGCGCGTTATTCACGCGCATGCCCTGCTCCAAAAGAGGTCCTGATGACCATTAGTGACGCACTGCATCGATTGCTACTCGACAACCTGACCACCGCCACCATTCTGCTCGACGCCGAACTGCGCCTCGAGTACATGAACCCGGCGGCGGAGATGCTCCTGGCCATCAGCGGTCAGCGTAGCCATGGGCAGTTCATCAGCGAGTTGTTCACCGAATCTACCGAGGCGCTGAACTCCCTGCGCCAGGCGGTCGAGCAGGCGCATCCGTTCACCAAGCGCGAAGCGATGCTCACCGCCCTCACCGGCCAGACGCTGACCGTCGACTACGCGGTAACACCGATCCTGGCCAACGGCGCCACCATGCTGCTGCTGGAAGTCCACCCCCGTGACCGCTTGCTGCGAATCACCAAGGAAGAGGCGCAGCTGTCGAAGCAGGAAACCAGCAAGATGCTGGTGCGCGGGCTCGCTCACGAGATCAAGAATCCTCTCGGCGGCATACGCGGCGCGGCGCAATTGCTTGCCCGCGAGCTGCCGGAAGAAAGCCTTCGCGACTACACCAACGTGATCATTGAAGAGGCCGATCGCCTGCGCAATCTGGTCGATCGCATGCTCGGTTCCAATAAGCTGCCGTCATTGGCGATGTGCAACGTCCACGAAGTTCTGGAACGCGTTTGTCATCTGGTGGAGGCCGAAAGCCAGGGCTGCATCACGTTGGTGCGCGACTACGACCCAAGCATTCCCGACGTGTTGATCGACCGCGAACAGATGATTCAGGCCGTGCTGAACATCGTGCGCAATGCGATGCAGGCCATCAGCAGCCAGAACGAGCTGCGCCTGGGCCGCATCAGCCTGCGTACCCGCGCCATGCGCCAGTTCACCATCGGCCACGTGCGCCATCGCCTGGTGACCAAGATCGAAATCATCGACAACGGCCCGGGCATTCCCGCGGACTTGCAAGAAACCATCTTCTTTCCCATGGTCAGCGGCCGCCCGGACGGTACCGGGCTGGGCCTGGCCATTACCCAGAACATCATCAGCCAGCACCAGGGCCTGATCGAATGTGACAGCCATCCAGGCCACACCACCTTCTCGATCTTTCTGCCACTGGAACAAGGAGCCACATCGACATGAGCCGTAGTGAAACCGTGTGGATCGTCGATGACGACCGTTCTATCCGTTGGGTCCTGGAAAAAGCCTTGCAGCAAGAAGGCATGACCACGCAAAGCTTCGACAGCGCCGATGGCGTGATGAGCCGCCTGGCGCGCCAGCAGCCGGACGTGATCATCTCCGACATCCGCATGCCGGGTGCCAGCGGTCTGGACCTTCTGGCGCGGATTCGCGAACAACACCCACGGCTGCCGGTCATCATCATGACCGCTCACTCCGATCTGGACAGCGCTGTCGCGTCCTATCAGGGCGGCGCGTTCGAATACCTGCCAAAACCGTTCGACGTCGACGAAGCGGTGTCGCTGGTCAAACGCGCGAACCAGCACGCCCAGGAACAGCAAGGCCTGGTAGTCCCGGTCGCCTTGACCCGCACCCCGGAAATTATCGGTGAAGCACCGGCGATGCAGGAAGTGTTTCGCGCCATCGGGCGCTTGAGCCACTCCAACATCACTGTGCTGATCAACGGTGAATCCGGTACCGGTAAAGAGTTGGTGGCACACGCGCTGCACCGTCACAGCCCACGGGCGGCTTCGCCGTTCATTGCGCTGAACATGGCGGCAATCCCGAAAGACCTGATGGAATCCGAGCTGTTCGGCCATGAAAAAGGCGCGTTCACCGGCGCGGCCAACCTGCGACGCGGGCGCTTTGAACAGGCTGACGGCGGCACGCTGTTCCTCGATGAAATCGGCGACATGCCGGCAGACACCCAGACTCGTTTGCTGCGGGTGTTGGCGGACGGCGAGTTCTACCGTGTCGGCGGCCATGTGCCGGTGAAGGTCGATGTGCGAATCATCGCCGCGACTCACCAGAATCTGGAAACCCTGGTGCACGCCGGGAAATTCCGTGAGGACTTGTTCCATCGTCTCAACGTGATTCGCATCCACATTCCACGGTTGTCGGACCGTCGCGAAGACATCCCGACCCTGGCCAAGCATTTCCTCAGCCGCGCCGCGCAAGAACTGGCGGTGGAGCCGAAGCTGCTGAAAAGCGAAACCGAGGAATACCTGAAGAACCTGCCGTGGGGCGGCAACGTGCGTCAGCTGGAGAACACCTGCCGCTGGATCACGGTGATGGCTTCGGGTCGCGAAGTGCACATCAGCGACCTGCCGCCGGAGCTGCTGAACCTGCCGCAGGATTCGGCACCGGTGACCAACTGGGAGCAAGCGCTGCGCCAGTGGGCTGATCAGGCGCTGGCTCGCGGTCAGTCGAGCCTGCTGGACAGCGCTGTACCGGCGTTCGAACGGATCATGATCGAAACCGCCCTCAAACACACCGCCGGCCGCCGCCGCGATGCCGCCGTTTTGCTGGGCTGGGGGCGTAATACACTGACGCGCAAGATCAAGGAATTGGGGATGAAGGTTGATGGTGGGGATGATGATGAAGGGGATGAGGGTTAACCTTTAACCTGATCGTTTAACCCGATCGTTCCCATGCTCTGCTTGAGAACGATCAACACCCTTCCGTGCACCGCCGCAATGCACCGTGAACCGCAATCGCGCACGGCAACAGATCCGAAATCCCGCCTGCGTTCGCAATCAAACCTCTATCTAAAAAACACGAAAGCCCCGGAATACGGGGCTTTCGGCGTTTCAGCGCGACATTCTGTTTCAACTTGTTAAAACCTGGCACGCCCCCTGCAATAGTCCATTCAGTGATTCAGTTCACTACCCGGTTTCGGGGACCTTGGTACAGGCAGGCCGGGGATTCCCCTCTTTACATCGGGCTCACAACGCACAAGCGACGAGCCCAAGCAGTTTTGGGGCCCTTGATACAGGCAGGTCAGGGGTTCCTTCTTTACACCGGGCTCACGTCGCAATGCGCGAGCCCTCCCGTTTTGGGGACCTTGGTACAGGCAGGCCGGGGATTCCCTCTTTTATTGCTCTCGGAGATGGATCTCCAGCCGCCAGCGGTCATCGACCTCGCTACCGGCCCACTCGCCCTGCAGTGGCCGAGCCGCCACCACCGTCAGCAACAACCCCCCATCACTCAAACGCACGCGCCAGTTCACGCTCTTGTCGTTGATTTTGAGCTGACCTTTCTGCGCCTTGCCTTCAGCCTCGAACAGCAACGCGAGGCTACCGTCGACGAACTCGCCGTGAGCCTTGGGTTCGTTGTTGAACCACACCACCAGCCCATCGTTCGTGACCTCGACCTGCTGCAATTCGCTGGGGTCGGGCGTGGTGAGGCGACCGATCATCAGCCCCACCATCACCCCGACAATCGCTAGCGAAGCCATCACTCGCGGGAATAGCTTCGAACGCGGGTCCGCTTCAGGCGTAGAATGCCGCTCATCTTTACCTTCGGAGCCGTGCATGTTTCACGTCATCCTTTTCCAACCAGAAATTCCGCCGAATACCGGCAACGTTATCAGGCTGTGCGCCAACAGTGGCTGCCACCTGCATTTGATCGAACCGCTGGGCTTCGAGATGGACGACAAGCGTCTGCGCCGGGCCGGCCTCGATTACCACGAGTATGCCACCCTGCAACGCCACGCAGACCTCGCCAGCTGCCTGGAAAGCCTCGGTCATCCTCGGCTGTTCGCCTTCACCACCAAGGGCTCGCGGCCGTTCCACGATGCCAGCTTCGCCGAGGGCGATGCATTCCTGTTCGGCCCGGAAAGCCGTGGTTTGCCGGCGGAAGTACTCGATGCCCTGCCCAGTGAACAGCGCTTGCGCTTGCCGATGCGCGAAGGTTGCCGCAGCCTGAACCTGTCGAACACCGTAGCGGTCGCCGTGTACGAAGCATGGCGGCAGAACGACTTTAAATAACGCCGCATAACAAATGTGGGAGCGGGCTTGCTCGCGAAGGGGTCATCAGCTTCAACATTAATGTTGACTGACACACCGCTTTCGCGAGCAAGCCCGCTCCCACATTGGACTTGCTTTGACTCAGGACCGCTTACTGGACGGTCGGAGTCTCGCCAGCCGCCTGCATGCGTTGCAGTTCTTGTGCGTACAGCGCGTCGAAGTTCACCGGGGCCAGCATCAGGGCCGGGAACGAACCGCGGGTGACCAGGCTGTCCAGGGTTTCACGAGCGTACGGGAACAGGATGTTCGGGCAGAACGCGCCGAGGGTGTGGCTCATCGAAGCGTCATCGAGGTTCTTGATCAGGAAGATCCCGGCCTGCTGCACTTCAGCGATGAACGCCACTTCTCCGTTTTCACCGTTTTTCACGGTAACGGACAAAGTCAGCACGACTTCGTGGAAGTCGCCTTCCAGGGCCTTTTGACGGGTGTTCAGATCCAGACCGACGCTCGGCTCCCACTGCTGGCGGAAGATAGCCGGGCTTTTCGGTGCTTCGAAGGACAAGTCACGTACGTAGATGCGCTGCAAGGAGAATTGCGGTGCGGTTTCTTCTTCGCTAGCTGCAGTGTTCTGTTGGTCAGTCATCTCAGATCCTTTCTGATCTTGGGGTCTTATAGGGAAGGCATTCAGGCCTTGAGCATGGCGTCGAGCTTGCCGGCGCGCTCAAGGGCGAACAAGTCATCACAACCACCCACGTGGGTGCTGCCGATCCAGATCTGCGGCACGGACGTACGTCCGGCCTTCTGAGCCATGGCGGCACGCACCTGCGGCTTGCCATCGACCTTGATCTCTTCGAAGGCCACGCCTTTGTTCTCGAGCAGGTACTTGGCTCGCGAACAGTAAGGGCAGTAATCGCTGGAATAGACGACGACGTTGCTCATATCACTTCACCAGCGGCAGGTTGTCGCCTTTCCAGCTGGAAATACCGCCGGAGAGCTTGGCGGCGGTGAAGCCGGACTTCATCAGTTCGCGAGCATGCGTGCCGGCAGTCTGGCCCATGGCATCGACCAGGATGATGGTCTTGGCCTTGTGCTTTTCCAGCTCGCCGACGCGAGCGGTCAGTTTGTCGTGAGGAATGTTCACCGCGCCAACAATGTGACCGGCGGCGAAGTCCTTGGTCGAACGAATGTCGATCACAACGCCCGCGTCCTTGTTGACCAGCCCGGTCAATTCACCGGTGCTCAGGCTGCGGCCGCCGCCTTGCATCTGATAAGCGATCAGCAACGCCAGCAGTACGACGAAGATACCGACGAGCAGATAGTGGTTAGTGGCAAATTCAATCAGGTGAGCAACCATCGAAGGAGGTTCCAGGGCGTTAAAATGTCGGCCAGTATACACAGCCACTATGGTGGGCCAAACCCCGTCCGGCGGTGACGCGGTCGGAACTTAGCTTTAAACTGCCACTCCCTTTTCCATCGCCCTCTTTTAACTCAGCCACGAGTGGAATCCATGACTACCACGCCTAAACCTTTGGTCCTGATTATTCTCGACGGCTTCGGTCACAGTGAGAGCCCTGAATCCAACGCCGTCTTTGCAGCGAAGAAGCCCGTACTGGACCGTCTGTGGGCCACCGTGCCGAACGGCCTGATCTCGGGCAGCGGCATGGACGTCGGCCTCCCGGATGGCCAGATGGGCAACTCCGAAGTCGGCCACATGAACCTCGGCGCCGGCCGCGTGGTGTATCAAGACTTCACACGCGTGACCAAATCGATCCGCGATGGCGAGTTCTTCGAGAACCCGACCATCTGCGCCGCTGTCGATAAAGCCGCCGCTGCCGGCAAAGCCGTGCACTTCATGGGCCTGCTGTCCGATGGCGGCGTTCACAGCCACCAGGATCACCTGGTTGCCATGGCTGAACTGGCTTTCAAGCGCGGCGCCGAAAAAATCTATCTGCACGCATTCCTCGACGGCCGCGACACGCCGCCGAAAAGCGCTCAGTCGTCCATCGAATTGCTGGACGCGGCGTTCCAAGCCCTCGGCAAAGGCCGGATCGCCAGCATTGTTGGCCGCTACTTCGCCATGGACCGCGACAACCGTTGGGACCGCGTGTCCCAGGCTTACAACCTGATCGTCGATGGCAACGGCGAATTCAACGCCGCCACCGCTCAGGAAGGCCTGCAAGCCGCATACGATCGTGGCGAGAGCGACGAATTCGTCAAAGCCACTTCCATCGGCGAGCCGGTGAAAGTCGAAGACGGCGACGCCGTGGTGTTCATGAACTTCCGCGCCGACCGCGCCCGTGAACTGACCCGCGTGTTCGTCGAAGACGATTTCAAGGAATTCGAACGTGCCCGCCAGCCAAAACTGGCCGGCTTCGTCATGCTGACCCAGTACGCCGCCAGCATTCCTGCGCCATCGGCCTTCGCCGCGGGCAGCCTGGACAACGTGCTGGGCGACTACCTGGCGAAAAACGGCAAGACCCAACTGCGCATCGCCGAGACCGAGAAGTACGCCCACGTGACCTTCTTTTTCTCTGGCGGCCGCGAAGAACCGTTCCCGGGCGAAGAACGCATCCTGATCCCGTCGCCAAAAGTCGCCACCTATGACTTGCAGCCCGAGATGAGCGCCCCGGAAGTCACCGACCGCATCGTCGATGCCATCGAAAACCAGCGTTACGACGTGATCGTGGTCAACTACGCCAACGGCGACATGGTCGGCCACAGCGGCGTGTTCGACGCAGCCGTTAAGGCCGTTGAATGCCTCGACCTGTGTGTTGGCCGCATCGTCGATGCCCTGGAAAAAGTCGGCGGTGAAGCGCTGATTACTGCCGACCACGGCAACGTCGAGCAAATGGCCGACGAATCCACCGGCCAGGCACATACCGCCCACACCACCGAACCGGTGCCGTTCATCTATGTTGGCAAGCGTGACTTCAAGGTTCGCGACGGCGGCGTGCTGGCGGATGTGGCACCGACCATGCTGATGCTGATGGGGCTTGAGAAACCGACCGAAATGACCGGAACGTCGATTTTGGTGTAATCGGTCTCTCAGACTCCACTAAACCCTGTGGGAGCGGGCTTGCTCGCGAATGCGGTGCGTCAGTCGACATCAACGTTGACTGACGAACCGCATTCGCGAGC
>NZ_VOBM01000076.1:0-14355 GCF_008370005.1 Pseudomonas sp. ANT_J28 | reverse complement strand
AAGGCGGTGTGTCATCCGACACATGTACTGGATGACACACCGCCTTCGCGAGCAAGCCCGCTCCCACAGGTGTTTGGTGGTGTATTTGAGTCGTTGATTGAATCAGGAGAATAACGTGGCCGCATTTGCCCATTCCGTCGGCGCCCAGACCTATCGCTTCGAGAGTCTCAAGGACGTCATGGCCAAGGCCAGCCCGGCGCGTTCCGGGGACTTTCTGGCCGGCGTCGCCGCCCTCAACGATGGCGAGCGTGTGGCCGCGCAGATGGCCCTCGCCAACATCCCGCTCAGCCACTTTCTGCAAGAGGTACTCATTCCTTATGAGGCCGATGAAGTCACCCGACTGATCATCGACACTCACGATAAACAAGCTTTCGCGGTCGTCAGCCACCTCACCGTTGGCGGCTTTCGCGACTGGCTGCTCAGCGATGCCGCCGACGAACAGAGCCTGCGCGCCCTCGCGCCCGGCCTGACCCCGGAAATGGCCGCCGCCGTGTCCAAGATCATGCGCGTGCAGGATCTGGTGCTGGTGGCGCAAAAAATCCGTGTTATTACAAAATTCCGCGGCACGATGGGTTTGCGCGGCCGGTTATCCACACGCCTGCAACCCAATCACCCCACCGATGAACCGGCCGGCATCGCCGCGAGCATTTTGGACGGCCTGCTGTACGGCAATGGCGACGCAATGATCGGCATCAACCCGGCCACCGACAGCATCGCCTCAATCTGCACCATGCTGGAAATGCTCGACGCGATCATCGAGCGCTACGAGATTCCAACCCAGGCCTGCGTGCTGACGCATGTCACCACGTCCATTGAGGCTATAAATCGCGGTGTTCCGCTGGACCTGGTGTTCCAGTCGATCGCCGGCACCGAAGCGGCCAACGCCAGTTTCGGTATCAACCTGAACGTGTTGCAGGAAGGCTACGACGCCGGTTTGAGCCTGAATCGCGGCACGCTGGGCCAGAATCTGATGTATTTCGAGACCGGCCAAGGCAGCGCCCTGTCAGCTAACGCCCACCACGGCATCGATCAACAGACCTGCGAAACCCGCGCCTACGCTGTGGCGCGACATTTCAAACCGTTCCTGGTGAACACCGTTGTAGGATTCATCGGCCCGGAATACCTCTACAACGGTAAACAGATCATCCGCGCCGGCCTCGAAGACCACTTCTGCGGCAAGCTCCTGGGCGTGCCCATGGGTTGCGACATCTGTTACACCAACCACGCCGAAGCCGACCAGGACGACATGGACACCCTGCTGACCCTGTTGGGCGTGGCCGGGATCAACTTCATCATGGGCATCCCCGGCTCCGATGACATCATGCTCAACTATCAGACCACCTCGTTCCACGACGCCCTTTACGCCCGCCAGACGCTGGGCCTGAAACCGGCGCCGGAATTCGAACAATGGCTGGCGAGAATGGGCATTTTCACCCAGGCAGACGGCAAGATTCACTTCGGCGACAGCCTGCCGCCGGCTTTCCGCCAAGCGATGGCGCAACTGGGATGAGTGTTGAAATGGACAAACCACCCGTTGATCCACAGAACCCGTTGCTAGAACTGCGTCGCCTGACGCCAGCGCGGATAGCCTTGGGTAGAACCGGCACCAGCATGCCGACCAGCGCGCAGCTGGATTTCCAGTACGCCCACGCTCAGGCGCGGGATGCGGTGCACTTGCCGTTCGACCATGCGGGGCTCAGCTCACAACTGGCTGAACGCGGGCGTGCCAGTTTGCTGCTACACAGCGCCGCTACGGACCGGAACAGTTATTTGCAACGCCCCGATTTGGGGCGAAAGCTAAGTGATGAGTCGGCTCAGACACTGCGCGATTACGCATTGGCCAATCCCGGCGGTGTCGATCTGGCAATTGTCGTTGCCGACGGGTTGTCGGCGCTGGCTGTTCATCGCCATACCCTGCCGTTTCTGGCGCGGATGGAAGATCAGATTGTGAGTGACGGCTGGTCCGTCTCACCGGTCATTCTGGTGGAACAGGGTCGAGTCGCCGTAGCCGACGAGATCGGCGAACTGCTGGGTGCGAAAATGGTGGTAATCCTGATCGGCGAACGCCCTGGCCTCAGTTCCCCGGACAGCCTGGGGCTGTATTTCACCTACAATCCAAAGGTCGGGCTGACGGATGCCTATCGCAACTGCATCTCCAACGTCCGACTCGAAGGCCTGAGTTATGGCATGGCGGCACACCGTTTGCTGTATTTGATGCGCGAAGCCTGCCGGCGGCAGTTTTCAGGGGTCAATCTGAAGGACGAAGCGCAGGTTCAGACACTGGAGTCGGACGCAGGAGCGGACATGAAAGGTAATTTCCTACTGAGTCTGCCGGATGCCTGAACCGTTTCCGCATTGCGTTTCTGATTCAGTTTAAGGCAGGATCGAAACACGGCTGCCCGAGTGAGAACCGTTCGCCGTCACAGTACGTGAAGACAGCCACTTGAAGACGAGACCTACCATGCGGATTATTCAAGCGACCCTCGAACACCTGGACCTGTTGACCCCGTTGTTCGTCAAGTATCGCGAGTTTTATGGCTCCCTGGCCTATCCGGACTCGTCCCGGGCGTTCCTTGAAAAGCGCCTGCGTCGCAAGGAGTCGGTGATCTACCTGGCCCTGGCCGATGACGACAGCAACAAACTGATGGGTTTCTGTCAGTTGTATCCGAGCTTTTCGTCCCTTTCGCTGAAGCGCGTGTGGATCCTCAACGACATCTACGTCGCCGAAGAGGCTCGCCGTCAGCTGGTGGCCGACAACCTCATCCGCACCGCGAAGAAAATGGCCAAGGAAACCAACGCAGTACGCATGCGCGTTTCCACCAGCAGCAACAACGAAGTCGCGCAGAAAACCTACGAATCCATCGGATTCAAGGAAGACACCGAGTTCAAGAACTACGTCCTGCCGATCAGCGACGAGCTGTAAGCCGAAAAGATCGCAGCCCTTATGGGTACCGCCCTGTGGCTGCGGTCGTCTACTCACTGCGCTCCGAAATTCCCCGCTACAAACTCAACGCGTTTTTCACTTCTCAGCCCGTATAATCCCGAGCTTCCCGGCTTGTAAGAAAAACTACACCCGCTTGTAGCCTTACATGAAGTCAATCGCACAGGTCTGCTGAGTCGGACTATCACCACAGGTGCCCCACATGGATTTCAACCCGCTCGACATTATCCTGCATCTCGATGTGTACCTCGATTTGCTGGTAAACAACTACGGGCCATGGATTTACGCCATTTTGTTCCTGGTGATCTTCTGCGAAACCGGCCTGGTGGTGATGCCATTCCTGCCGGGCGATTCCCTGCTGTTCATCGCTGGCGCAGTAGCTGCCGGCGGCGGCATGGACCCGGTGCTGCTGGGTGGCCTGCTGATGCTGGCGGCAATCCTTGGCGACAGCACCAACTACCTGATCGGAAGAACAGCCGGCGAGCGCTTATTCAGTAACCCGAACTCGAAAATCTTCCGCCGCGACTACCTGCAACAAACCCACGACTTCTACGACAAGCACGGCGGCAAAACGGTGACGCTGGCGCGTTTCATGCCGATCATTCGCACCTTTGCACCGTTTGTCGCCGGCGTGGCCAAAATGCCCTACCCGCGTTTCTTCGCCTTCAGTGTTTTTGGCACGATCCTCTGGGTGGGCGGTCTGGTGACCCTCGGTTACTTCTTCGGCAACGTACCGTTCATCAAAAAGAACCTGTCGCTGCTGGTCGTGGGCATCATCCTGCTGTCGCTGGTACCGATGATCATCGGCATGATCCGCAGCCGCCTTGCTAACGCCGCGTCCAAAGCCCAATCGCGTTGATTCACCATGTGGTCCCTTAGCGCCTGGCGTCGTCGGCGCATCCTGGCCAAGCATCCGATTGCCGACGACATGTGGCAGCGGGTGCGCCATCACCTGAGTTTTCTCGATGGCCTCAGCGCCGCCGAAGACCGGTGGCTGCGTGAAGCCAGCGTGCTGTTCCTCCAGGACAAACACTTGACCGCCCTGCCCGGCGTCGAACTTCACCAGGAGCAACGCCTGCTGCTTGCCGCCCAGGCGCAATTGCCGTTGCTGCATCTGGGCGATCTGAACTGGTATCAGGGTTTCCACGAAATCGTCCTCTATCCCGACGACTTTCTCAGCCCCCAGCGCCATCGCGACGCCAGCGGCGTCGAGCACGAATGGGACGGCGAGCACAGCGGCGAAGCCTGGCAGCAAGGCCCGATCATCCTCGCCTGGCCCGGGGTGATGGCCAGTGGTGGCTGGGAAGGCTACAACCTGGTGATCCATGAACTCGCGCATAAACTCGACATGCTCAACGGCGACGCCAACGGCCTGCCGCCGCTGCACGCCGACATGCGGGTCAGCGACTGGGCCAAGGTCATGCAAGAGGCCTACGACGACCTTGATCGGCAACTGGACCGCAATCCCGACGCTGACACCGCCATCGACCCGTACGCTGCGGAAAACCCGGCTGAGTTCTTCGCGGTCACCAGCGAATACTTCTTCAGCGCCCCGGATTTGCTGCACGAGGCGTATCCTCTGGTGTATGAGCAGCTGAAGCTGTTTTACCGCCAGGACCCGCTAACCCGGCTGCGGCAACTTCTGGCCGAAGACCCGGTCTATCAGGCACGCGACTAAGGTCTCTACGACCTCTGGTACATAGCAACGGCGGCGGAATATGCCTATAATCGCCGCCACTTTTTGGTCAATCCGGCCAAGTGTTTTTGGTCAACTAACGGGGGCACCGCCCAATGAGCTACAGCAAGATTCCGGCTGGCAAAGACCTGCCGAACGACATCTACGTCGCGATCGAGATTCCGGCCAACCACGCCCCGATCAAATACGAAATCGACAAAGACAGCGATTGCCTGTTCGTTGACCGTTTCATGGCCACCCCGATGTTCTACCCGGCCAACTACGGTTTCATCCCCAACACCCTGGCTGACGACGGTGATCCCCTCGACGTGCTGGTCGTGACCCCTTACCCGGTTGCTCCTGGTTCGGTTATCCGCGCCCGTCCAATCGGCATTCTGCACATGACCGACGACGGCGGCGGCGATGCCAAAGTCATCGCAGTGCCACACGACAAGCTGTCCCAGCTGTACGTCGACGTGAAGGAATGCAGCGACCTGCCACAGCTGCTGATCCAGCAGATCGAGCACTTCTTCGCGAACTACAAAGACCTCGAAAAAGGCAAATGGGTGAAGATCGAAGGTTGGGGCGACTCCGAAGCCGCTCGCACCGAGATCATGAAGTCGGTTGCTGCCTATAAAGGCTGATAGCCGCTTCTCACGAGCTGCTATAACGAAGAACCCCGGTTGATCCGGGGTTTTTTGTGGGCGTTTGAATATCATGTTCAACAGCACATTTAACTGGCAGGCAAACCGGTTTTTTCTTGTTTAATTTTTACAAAAGACGTCTTACATCAGGACTTAAATTTCACGCCAGATTTGAACGTTTTGTTGAATCAAAGCCTTATGCCGCACGGCTAGACTCGTGTTTATGAAAAAGAACAAATCCTGCGGCCCACGATTCAGAATGCTCCTGAAAGAGCTACAAATCACGACAACGAGATTTGCCGAATTCCTGGGTATTTCCGACCCTCAAACTGTCCATAACTGGTATACCCGCGGAGTTCCTGACTACCGCATGGAAGATGTCGCCAGAAGACTGTCCGTGAACACTGAATGGCTGAAAACCGGCGAAGGACCGCAAGACGCCAGGGCATTGCATCTGATCGACGCATCCGGCAACACCTTCGACGCCCAGTCAATCCGGGGCACCTATCGGGTCATCGACCCAGTCGATATCGAACTACCCTTTTACAAAGAAACGGCCACTACCCCCGGCTCCGACAAAACGCATGTCATCAAAGACCCCAGCGAATCGATCCGCCTGCCGCGCAGCGATCTTGACTCCCTGGAAATCAACCACGCCGATGCCATCTGCGCCCGCATGGTTGGCAACAGCATGGCCGAAAAAATCGAAGATGGCTCCATCGTCGCCATCGACCGCGGGCTCACGCAAATTGTCGACGGAGAGATTTACGCAATCGAGCACGACGGCATGTTGCGCATCAAATACCTGAGCCGCGTACCAGGCAACGCGATACGCATGCGCAGCCACAACAGCTCCGAATACCCGGATGAAGTTTTCAGACCTCCACAAATCGAAGAACAACAAATAAGGGTTCTGGGATGGGTATTCTGGTGGTCGACCCTGAATAAACGCAGGCCACCCGTACCTTTTCTGTAAACACATAACTTTGTAGCCGCTGGCGAAGCCTGCTGCTACAACTCCCGGGATAGCTCTACCCCGCACACCACGCTGGGAATTCCGCAAAAAAATCAGTATGCTGCGCCCCACATTTGCGCATCGACCCGCCCCGCGGCGGCGAATCGCACCGACAAGGCAGATGACTTTCTCGCCAAGTCCCACAGCCGGACGCAAGATCCGGGTGTACGTTTTGAAGGCTGGCGCGGTTTACCAAAAATGAACCAAGCCAGTCCCCGAGAAGCCGGCCACAAGCCGGCTTTTTAATTGTCCAAAGTAATCCTATCCCATCCGAGATTCCTGCCGATAGCCTAGCTATCACGGGCCTTTCAGGCGCTCCCCTGTCCGATGGTGTTCAACGCCATTTGACCTCATCCGACGATGAAGTGGGGGGACAGGTGGGGGGACAAAGGGACGAAAGGGGAAATCAAATGGGTAAGCTGAATCCGAAACAAATCGAAAACCTGACCGAAGCTGGCACCTACGAAGATGGCGATGGGCTTCGCTTGGTCGTCAAAGCTACCGGACGAAAATCCTGGCTACTTCGCTTTCAACTGGCGGGGCGTCGTAGGGAGATGGGCTTAGGCTCATTCCCCGAGGTCAGCCTCAAGAAGGCCAGGCATGAAGCCAGTGTCAAACGCAGCCAATTGAGCGACGGTGTAGACCCCCTAACAGCTCGCGACATCGAACGCGCTGCTCAACGCGAAGCACAGCGAGCCAGCGAGGCGAAACAGCTAAAGTTCGAGACACTCGCGAAAGAGTACTTCGAAGCGCACGGGGGCTCCTGGTCAGATAAGTGGCGTAAAGGCTGGCTTCGAAAGCTGGAGCTGTATGCGTTTGACCACATTGGCAAACTGTCAGCCGAGGAGGTTGGTACTCCCCAGGTACTCAAGGTGCTGCAACCAATCTGGGCCACTAAGACCAGAACTGCCGACGAGGTACGTGGGCAAATTGAACAGGTTCTGGACGCTGCCAAAGCACGCAACCTTCGAGAGGGCGAGAACCCTGCTCGCTGGCGCGGGCACCTGGACAATCTACTGAGTCGTGCGGAAAAGAAGAAGGCTCGGAAACGCGAGCACTTTGAAGCTTTGCGGTGGCAGGAGGTGCCGGCGCTGATGACCAAACTCAGGGCAATTGCCACACCGCCATGTTGGGCCGCTCAACTACTGATCATGACCGGCGCACGCGCGCAAATGGTGAGATTCGCTCGCTGGGATGAGTTTGATCTAGAGGCTGCCACCTGGTCACTGCCAAGTGAGCGAATGAAAATGCGAGTAGCCTTCGTTGTTCCACTTGCCAATGATGCGGTACAACTGCTTCAAGCTGTACCACGAGTTACAGGAAGCCCCTATCTATTCCCAGGACAGGGAAAAACCGGGGTTATGCACGCAAACGCCATACGCACACTCCTACATGGCATGGGATACGAGCAAGTCACACGACACGGCTTTCGCTCTTCATTTCGAGACTGGGCGGGGGAATGTACGCACTACCCGCGTGAGGTTTGTGAGATGGCTCTCGCACATGACGAGCGCGATCAGACTGAGGGGGCTTACTCTCGCTCAGACTTCCTCGACAAACGCCGGGCTCTGATGGCTGACTGGGCAGACTTCATCCATAACACAATTGCAGACCATACAAAAATTATGGCCTCCAGCCATATCTGATTGCGAGCCTTTACGAGGGGGCCCGGTAAGCGATCGTATAACGGGCTGAGCGCTTTAAACCCGTACACTAGCCACTGGCCTCCTTTTACCGTACGGTACTCGCTCTCTGACAGCTACATCACTCAAGGGTCCCTCCGGGAGTAAAGCTCGGAAGGCTGAAACTACGATGACAACTATTTCAAATGAAGAAATCGATGTACTAAAAGCGACACCCAAAACCGAGCTTGAAAAAATTTACGAACATGGTCTATCAACAACGGAAAACAAAGATATTCACAACATTGTAAAAACAATAAATTTCCTATCGAATCTAGGAATCGAAAAAGCAAAAATTGAAACTTTCGCTTTGATTAGCAAGAGGCTTGCTATCTTCCTAAGATCACTCGACCCTACAACAAGAGAAAAATTACTTATTGAACTAAAAAAAATCGCCCAATGCACAACCAAAAACAAAACAAAAATAGCGATCAAGCAACTAAAAGAAAATATTACTCTATCACGAGAGCATCGCACAATTTGCAATCACTTCGTAGAGGCGTTCCAGACATTCGACTTTGCTAACATTATTTCAACAGCTCACCTAGAAACCACCGAAACACCACTTCCCAAGGCAGACTCCAAAGCTATAGTAATGGCCCTATTCCTAAGCCTGCAATGTCTTTATAAAGGAGACATGCGGTTAATTCGAGAGTCAGTGGAACCCGATCGAAAGCAACTAGCCAAAAATGCATCTAGTGAAAAGTCCAAGCAGTACGCCCCTGCTCAAATTCAAACCTGCGTACTCCTCAGAGAGCTTTCGCCCAATGGCGGCTGGATAAGTAAACCTCGAGCCGCAAAGGCTATAGCTCCAATCTTGGAGGAGTTCTTACGTATAAACAAAATCAGCACTCCAAATCAGATCACTCCTGGAAATGTACAGAGGCGGATAAGAGACTGGCTAGACTTGGTCGGTATTGAGGCGGTATATGTCGAGAACTGTTCAAAGCCTGAAGCATGACCTGAGCATTGCTATCAGGGTGTAGCTTGTATTTCTTTTACCCTGGGCCTACCCAGTTTCTTACCTTCTATTTTCTTCACCACACCCTTCCCAAAACAACGCTTTCCCCCCGGCAGGAAAACTGCAATCCAACGGTCTATCTTCACGAGATATGCTGCGGCATCTTTGACTGCCAGTATCTTTTCTGCATCATAATGGTCGACCTCCCCTACCCCACAGCTTTTATAATAAAACGCTTTGCCAGTACAGTTCCAATAGCTCCCCAATCCGCCAGTTATCTCATCAATCCACATCTCCCCTATTGCCTTGCCAATTGCTATATGCCGCATGACCTTAGATCCATCTAAAAATAGCATGAGGTGGTAGTGAAACCCCCTCCTCTTACCGTATTCCAGCTTCCATGCATAACCCACCATGCAATACGGTGAATTACTTTTTGACAGTCTTTTCAATAATTGGTCTCGATGATTGAAAAGGTGCTCTGAACTTTCTTGTTCATCCACTTTATCATGTACGCAATCAAAATCATCAAATTCAAACTGAGACCTCTTGTACGACAAATCAATCCTAACCACTACCAGCCGAGCATATACAGCAATAAGATCATCGATATAGCTTACGAAGCTCACGTACAGTTTGTTAGCCGCCCTAGCATGAGCACGCTCAGCTTTCTTGAACTCTTTTGAAGTAATAGCCTCGTAGACTCCCATAACGAATGCGTTCATCTGCCGCAACGACTCACCCCCATCAACTATCAATGAATCAGAGCGTATGCCATACGGAAAGGCTTGACGACACTCATAAAACTTGTCTATGTAAGGACTAAGCCTGTAATTAGCCTTAGCCCACTCATACTCCGACACACCCTCTCGCATCGCCCTGACAACTACTCCACCTCGCTTGCTAGTAACCAAATCAAACCCCTGATACTTGGCGGACAATAAGGCTTTACCTTTGGTCTCTTGAATAACCCTAATAGCTGCAACGACTTTCGTAACGCCATCAAAGAACATGTTCTCGCCACCAAACTCTTGGCAACATCTATCCTGTTCGCTGTCAAATATGTTCTCTAGGCACTTCTCCTTCATTACTGCGCACAGTTCATCATACTCATCCATAAAGGTTATTCTCTCAATGCAATTAGAAAAGTTGTACACGGAGCTACTACCCTTAGGATTACAGAGGGCATTATCCCTATTAACATGGTTATTATTGATATTACTATTGGTATAACATAAGACCCAGAACTCAACCCAGACTCACACCCCCAGAAACCCAAAAGGAAATGTTAAAAAGCATCAGGGAATAGGCACATATTGAGATATGACAATCAAGCATACGGCTAAAAAGTTAGTTCACCATTACTCGTAACTTTCACTCATACAAGCGCCCTACCCTGTTCTATCCTTGATTCGATCCACTCACTAATACTGGATTCAATCCATCCAATTGCAGATGCGCCAATTTTTATAGGCTTAGGGAAACTCTCGTCATATCGCGATGACTTGGGATTTATGCGGTCATAGATGGTTGATCTCGACAAACCAACCCGCTGTATCACATGACGCAGGCGAAGCACCCGAAGCGACTGTGATGGTTCTGTGCTCATTTGAGACGCCCTCGTTGGTAAGAGAGCTTTACTCTAGATAAGCCGACCAGCCAAAAAAACCACCGGCTATCCTACATGCATTTCTGGTTAGGATTTCTGAGGCGCGCCCAGGGGGGCTGCCAACGCAGCAAATGGCCACACACGCCCAGGCCCACGCGCACCATGGCCTCCCCCCTCTCTGGCGGGCGCGGAGGCCAGGAGACTTAGTTCTCAGGCAAACAAGTTAGTTCTCAGGTCCATTTCCAGCAAAAAACGTCTATCCCCAACCCTGTCCAACTCGATCTAAGCCAATCCTATACCATCCAAACAGATCCCTCAGCGATATTTATAAGCATAAATCAAGCCATTACTTACATGCAAACATCAAAATTTCGACGAGTGGTTAAGCTTACTACTCTCTAAATAATCTCAGTCACACATCACGACTCCGTACGTACTGCGCATTAAGCAACCACCAGGCTCGACAACTCACCACTCAGGTAGGTCGCATACGCGACTTGCTTGATGGGTTCTATGCCGTGCAATGACTTCACCCCAATTATCTCTGTATAGGAAATCTCTCATGCCCATCCAGTGTCCTAGCTGCCAATCAGCCTCCGTAACAACCAAGGATTTCGCCAGAAAAATCGGCGCTCTCATCGGTACGGTCGGCGGCGCCGCCCAAGGGGTAACAGGGGCAATGGCAGGTGCCGAGGTTGGCGCAGTCATCGGTGTCATCGCCGGCCCTCCAGGGGTCGCCGTTGGCGGGATAGCCGGGGCCATTCTCGGCGGATTAGCAGGTGCGGCAACCGGCTGTATCGCTGGTGCAAAACTCGGCGAGGTCGTCGATGAACGAGTTTTGGACAATTACCGCTGTCTCGACTGCGGACTGTCGTTTAGCTGCCGTCATTTCACTTGAACTGCTCATCTCCTGCTTGAAACCACCGCTCTTCGCTGCCTGATCCATCGCTTAGCCCTCTCTCTATCAACACTCCGCATGTCGATTGCTCTCTGCTGAATGCTCAGCGGCCTCGCCGTGCGCCTATGAAAAGGAAGATCCCCCATGGCACACCTCATTGAACAAATGGCTTACGTTGGCGCTACGCCCTGGCATGGCCTGGGTAATCATCTCTCGCCCAAGCAACCGCTGGAAGTCTGGCAACAAGAAGCGGGCATGAACTGGCAGATCCGGGAATCGCCTGTGCGCTTCGTGGCTGATTCCGTCGGCCATCTCGGTACCATCCACTCCTTTCCGGAACAGAAGGTGCTGTATCGCTCCGACACCAAAGCCCCGCTGTCTGTGGTTTCGCAACGCTACCAGGTGGTCCAGCCCCGTGAGGTCCTGGAATTTTACCGTGATCTTACGGAGTGCTCTGGCTATGAACTGGAAACCGCCGGCGTCCTGAAGGGAGGTCGAAAACTCTGGGCACTGGCGAGGACCGGACAGTCGACTGCCATTAAAGGCAATGACGTGGTAAACGGTTATCTGCTACTGGCAACGTCCTGTGACGGCACACTAGCCACCACTGCAACTCCCACCACCATTCGCGTGGTCTGCAACAACACACTGACCATATCCCTGAGCGGAGCCACCCACGCAATCAAGGTTCCACACAGCACGCGCTTTGATCCGCAAGCAGTAAAAAAGCAACTAGGCATCGCCGTCTCTCAATGGGACGAATTCATGTACCGGATGCGCATGCTCGCCGAACGTAAGGTTCAGTGGAATGAGGCCATGGGTTTCCTTATGGACGTGCTGTGCGATACCAGCCCCCACGATCCTATTCCCGATGCACTCCCCAACAAGCGAGCGATGGATAAGGTACAAAGCCTATACGAAGGTAAAGGTCGAGGATCTGATCTGGAGTCCGCTCGTGGAACAGCCTGGGGATTGCTAAACGCAGTCACCGAATACGTTGACCACGAGAGACGCGCCAGAAACACCGAGTACCGCATCGACACAGCCTGGTTCGGCCAAGGGGCGGCAATAAAACAACGAGCTCTCAACGCGGCCTTGCAGTTCGTTGCCTGAAAGAAAATCTGCCATCACGCAAACGCCTAGCTGATGCCTACTGGCTAGGCGTTTACGTGACCAGAGAAAAACATGCCCCGAGCACCATGCTCAAAGTCCGGCATCAATAAGTAGATCGGATGGCATGCACCCTATAGCTTTCGCTATGCGCAAAATGTTCAAGAACGTGACATTTCGCTCGCCACGCTCAATTTTTCCCATGTGAGATCGATCTATTTCAGCGGCATCCGCCAGAGTCTCTTGGGACAACGAGAGCGCGATCCTACGCGCCCGCACAGCGGCCCCGAGCTTAACGAGATTGAGGTCTTTGTCGAAACTTGCGGAGATTCTTGCCATGGCAAAAATCGTCGCGCTATGATGCATTTAAGGCCACGGCATTTACGACCCATAAAGCTGCGTCTGTCAGCTATGAGCAACCGCCTGCCAGGTATTACGGACTTGAATCAGCAGTGCAATAGGTAATGGCCGAGGTGTTTTTCTTGCGAGGGATTGAGGTGAAAAATTATTCGCTAGGCGCGGTAAATCCAGAGGCGATCCGCAGAACTCGGACGGTACAACTCCGCAATCCCAGAGCTTGGGCTTCTGGATAGTGAGCCTGCTAAATAGGGATTTTTTATGAACCCCCAGTCACCAGCGGTGTAGATCAGGCTTTTATTTCATCGTATGAAAATTTGATAAACGCACTACAATCAAGAAGGAGCCTCACAATGGATACTGGCGTTTACTCGGCCTCTAGCATTACAAACGAAGAAATATCAAAACTAATTTCTCAGAAAAAAACATTTACGATAAAAGACATTAAAAAATACACATTTGACAACACAGTTGAAACAATTGAAAAGCTTATCGAAGCAGAAGGCTTGACTTGCCGCATATATGTTGCCGGTAGGATCACAGCAGTAGCTGCAGCTGCATTTACGGTCGCGGGCGGTATAGCTGCTGGATTGGCAATAGCTGCTCATAACCTCGCTACATACGACCCAGATTATGAGGTAGCAAAATACTTTCTCACGGACTGCATAATAGTCACGTATAAGAAAAAATGACTTCAAATACCTGACTCCCTGCCTTTGTGTGTAGCGCCATTAGCTGCGCTGTATGGCTAGTGATCGGTAAGCACCTGCGTCGTGATCACCGTAGCTACATCCCAATTTTTAACGTAATCCTCACCTAGCGCCTACGTAGCGAATTCATCAGGATCATCAAGGTTCTCGCCCAAGGGCGCTGGAAAATCATCTCGACAGTTTTATTTTCCAGCCGTCCCTTCCAAGCACCGCATCGCCACTTACTCAACAGAAGGAACCATCTGCATGAACAAAAAATCTCTATTGATTGCACTACTTTGTTTTATTTCGAGTGCATATTCTTTCGGCGCAGCTGCTTGGCAAGCAAACGAAATACAAGAATGCCCCACTAATAAACGCAACGCAGCTTGGTTGGACTGCGTACCTGAGGACACTCCTGCCAAACTCCCTTACCAGATGCAGGATGGTAGCGTGAAAGTTCTAGAAACTCGTGGCACGGTATTCTGCGACCAAGGTACCTGCGAGTATCAATACCAACGCGACAGCGGTCTATGGGACTCAACTAACGAATACGCAGGACAAATCCAGCAAACCCCCAAAACCCCCGTAGTACTATTACGCGGATACTATTTAGGAAATGCTGAGGATGGTCGTATCGTAGCGTACCTAAGGAAACTCTGAAAAAGACATCCAGATTTGGTGAAATACGCACCTCGCACAAACTGAGCGGTTGAACCCCGATGAAACAGATGTCCTTCGCCGATGCCGAATATGCCGGAAAACGTAAGCAGA
>NZ_VOBM01000075.1:0-15123 GCF_008370005.1 Pseudomonas sp. ANT_J28 | reverse complement strand
CGAAGGCGGTGTGTCAGATACAGAGATGTTTACTGATACACCGCCTTCGCGAGCAAGCCCGCTCCCACATTGGATTTGTGTTTGTTTGAGGATTTTCTGTGCGCTCATTGTTCTGGCGTATTCTGGCCAGCTTCTGGTTGGCCATCGCTCTGGTTGCAGGGCTTTCCATTCTGCTGGGGCACATGCTCAATCAGGACGCGTGGATTCTCAGTCGCCACCCGGGCCTCAACACCCTGGCAGAGGAGTGGACGCAAACCTACGAAGCCCAGGGCGAAGAAGCTGCCCAGGACATTCTCGAACAGCGCAAACGCCAGTATCACATCGACGTTCAAGTCCTTAACGAGAGCGGCGATCCTGTGGTACGCGGCACCTTCCCCCGGCGTGCGGCGGCCTTCGAAGCGCGGCAGAACAACGACGATCGACGCCTGCCATGGCGACGTCTGACCGCGGAGTACACCAGCGAAAAAACCGGCGACACCTACCTTCTGATTTATCGCATTCCGCACCCGGAACTGGACTCCTGGCACCGCGAAAGCCTGCTCTGGCCGTTGAGTGCGCTGGGCATTGCGCTGGTGGTGCTGACCTTGTTCAGTCTGTTCGTCACGCTGTCGATCACCCGCCCGCTCAGCCGTTTACGCGGCGCGGTGCATGATCTGGGGCAAACCACTTATCAGCAGAACAGCCTGGTTAAACTGGCTAACCGCCGCGACGAGTTTGGTGTGCTGGCCAACGACTTCAACCGCATGGGCGCGCGTCTACAAAGTTTGATCGGCAGCCAGCGACAACTGCTGCGCGATGTGTCCCACGAACTGCGTTCCCCGCTTGCCAGGCTGCGCATTGCACTGGCGCTGGCCGAACGGGCCAACCCTGAGGAGCGGGAAAAACTCTGGCCGCGCCTCACTCGTGAATGCGATCGACTGGAAGCGCTGATCAGCGAAATCCTGGTACTGGCGCGGGTCGATGCCGACAACGCCAGCGCTGAGGACGTTGATCTGAATGTCCTTCTCAACACCCTGCAAAAGGATGCCCAGTTAAGTTCGCCGGAGCAGAACGTGCGCCTTGAAGCCGAGTCGCAACTGAACCTCAAAGGTTGGCCGACCATGATTGAGCGCGCCGTGGACAACCTGCTGCGCAATGCCCAGCGGTTCAACCCGGAGGGACAGCCAATTGAAATGCAGGCATTGCGTCAGGGCGAACGGATTGTGGTCAGCGTACGCGACCATGGGCCCGGTGTAGACGCCGAACATTTGAAACAGTTGGGAGAGCCGTTTTACCGGGCGCCGGGGCAGACGGCGGCCGGGCATGGCTTGGGCCTGGCGATTGCGCGGCGCGCGGCGGAGCGACATGGCGGGAGTCTGGTGTTGGCCAATCACCCACACGGCGGATTCATCGCCAGCCTCGAATTGCCGTTGGTGCCCGGGGCAGTGGTTCAACCCTGATCCCACATTTGATCGGTGGCGTCAGGCCTTACCGGGCCAGGCGCTGACGAATTCCGCCAGGTCGACTTTCTCCGCCACGCGCGGTTCCTTCTGCGGCGTGCCAAGGTAAAGAAACGCAATCACCTCTTCCCCTTCAGCCAGGCCCAACCCCTTGGCTACATGCGCCGAATACGCTAGTTCACCCGTGCGCCACACCGCGCCAATCCCTTGCGCATAAGCCGCCAGCAAAATCCCGTGAGCCGCGCAACCCGCCGCCAGCAGTTGTTCGGACTTCGGATATTTAACGTGATCCTGCAACCGCGCGATCACCACAACCACCAGTGGCGCGCGCAGCGGACCGTTACGCGCCTTGTCCAGCGCCGCCTCGGACACCTCACTGTCCTGCAGCTTCGCTGCTTCGGCCAGCAACTCGCCCATTTGCTCGCGCGCCGCGCCTTCGACTGTCAGGAATCGCCAAGGCTGCAAGTGGCCATGGTCTGGCGCTCGCATCGCAGCGCCAAACAACACTTCGCGTTGTTCTGCGGTCGGTGCCGGTTCGAGCAGTCGTGGAACGGATACACGGTTGAGCAAAGCGTCGAGAGCCTGCATCGGCCACCTCCTGAAAAAAATGTTTGGCTATTCTAGGGCCTGCCATCAATTATTGCCTGCGCCGCGTTGTCGCCTGAAAGCGGGCCAGGCAAGGCGCAGTCCGCCGGTAATGGTCGTTCCCTTGCCAAGGACTGCAACGCAGCCTGGCCCGCTTTCAGGCACAACCCGAAGGGCCGGGCCTGCTGTTGTGCAGGGCTGTGTTGCTCGGAGCTTATTTGGAATGACCAAACTACGCTCCTCGCGCCTTGCCCTGCACAACAGCAGACCCGGCGCGGCACAGGCAATAATTGATGGCAGGCCCTGCAACTGCGCAGGCGGTGCCGGTTTACATGCCCTGCCCCGAAGGTAGAATGGCGCCCTTCCCTATTCCAGCCCGAGCGGACTTCATGGCGTTGCCGACCTTACGGACTATTGGTTTCATCATCGGCATCTTCCTGATCACACTGGCCATCTCCATGGTCGTGCCCATGGCCACGCTGGTGATTTTCGACCGCACCAGCGACCTGCCGTCGTTCCTCTGGGCCAGCATGATTACCTTTGTCGCCGGCCTCGCGCTGATCATCCCCGGTCGCCCTGAACACGTACACCTGCGTCCGCGAGACATGTACCTGCTGACCGTCAGCAGCTGGCTGGTGGTGTGTATCTTCGCCGCGCTGCCGTTCCTGCTGACCCAGCGCATCAGCTACACCGATTCGTTCTTTGAAAGCATGTCCGGCATTACTGCCACCGGCTCGACGGTGCTAACGGGCCTGGACACCATGTCCCCCGGGATTCTGATGTGGCGCTCGTTGCTGCACTGGATCGGCGGCATCGGCTTTATCGGCATGGCGGTAGCGATTCTGCCACTGCTGCGCATCGGTGGCATGCGGCTGTTTCAGACCGAGTCGTCGGACCGATCCGAAAAAGTCATGCCCCGTTCGCACATGGTGGCGCGTTTGATCGTTGCGGCCTACGTCGGCATCACCATTATCGGCAGCCTGGCGTTCTGGTGGGCCGGGATGAGCCCGTTCGATGCGATCAACCACGCGATGTCGGCGATTTCCACCGGTGGTTTCTCAACGTCCGACCAGTCTCTGGCCAAGTGGACGCAGCCGGCGGTGCACTGGGTGGCGATCGTCATCATGATCCTCGGCAGCCTGCCGTTCACCCTGTATGTAGCGACCTTGCGCGGTAACCGTCGGGCACTGATCAAGGATCAGCAGGTTCAGGGTTTGCTTGGCATGCTGCTGGTGACCTGGCTGGTGCTCAGCACCTGGTATTGGTGGACCACCCAGCTGCATTGGCTGGAGGCGTTACGGCATGTGGCGCTGAACGTGACCTCGGTGGTAACGACCACAGGATTTGCGCTGGGGGACTACAGCATCTGGGGAAATTTCTCGCTGATGCTGTTCTTCTATCTGGGTTTTATCGGCGGCTGTTCGGGCTCCACCGCTGGCGGGATCAAGATTTTCCGCTTCCAGGTCGCGTACATCCTGCTCAAAGCCAACCTTAACCAGTTGATTCACCCGCGCGCAGTGATCAAGCAGAAGTACAACGGTCACCGCCTCGACGAAGAAATCGTGCGTTCGATTCTGACCTTTTCGTTCTTCTTCGCCATCACCATCTGCGTGATCGCGCTGCTGTTGTCGCTGCTCGGCGTGGACTGGATGACCGCCCTTTCCGGCGCAGCCAGCACGGTGTCCGGCGTTGGTCCAGGGCTGGGCGAGACCATTGGCCCGGCGGGCAACTTCGCCACACTGCCGGACGCTGCCAAGTGGATTCTGTCGTTTGGCATGCTACTGGGCCGACTCGAGATCATTACGGTGTTTGTTCTGTGTATTCCGGCGTTCTGGCGTCACTGACAGGAGCCGGCGCGCCCATCAGCCGCGTCCGGTACTCGCCGGGGGTGGCGTCGAACCAGCGGCGGAAAGCGCGGAAGAAGTTGCTGGGATCGGCGAACCCCAGCAGGTAGGCAATTTCCAACAGGGTCATGGTCGGCTGCGCCAGGTATTGCTCAGCCAGTTCACGTCGCGTGTCGTCCAGCAACGTCTGAAAACTCGTACCCTCTTCCTGCAAGCGTCGCTGCAAGGTGCGTTGCGACAGGTGCAACGTCTGCGCCACGGTATCGCGCTTGGGTTCGCCCTGGGGCAGCAAACGGCATAGCACCTGCCGCGCCTTGTGGGTCACGCGGCTCTCGGAAAACCGCGCCAGGTACTCACCGGCAAACCGGTCATGCAACATCGCCATCGCCTCATTGGCGGTAGGCAGCGGTGCCTCCATGTCAGCCCGTTCGAAAATCAACGCGTCATACGGCGCGTTGAACACCAACGGTGCATGAAAGGCTTGTTTATAGGGTTCGAGATTGACGGGCTGATCGCCCTGCACCAGTACCTTGCGCGGTTGCAGAGTGCGCCCGGTCAACCAGCCGCACAGTGCCAGGGCACAGGCCAGTGACGCTTCGGCGCTCTGCCGGGTCGGTGGCAGATGGTCGCCGTGGACCGTCAGAATCAGCGCGTAGCCTTCTTCCAGCAATCGGAAACTCAGGTCAGCACTTTCCGCAATGATCCGCTGATAGCGCACCAGCCGTTGAAAGCCTTCAGCCAGGGTCTGGCTGGACATCAAGGCGTAGCCCGCCACATGAAAGGAGGCCGGTCGCACCACTTTGCCCATGTTCAGGCCAATCGCCGGGTTGCCGGACAGCTCAACCGCGCGCTGCCACAATCGTGTCATGGAGTCTTGCGGGAAGCGCGCGTCTGGATCATCCAGTGCTGCGTAGTCGAGCCCCAGCTGCTTGAACAGCACCCGGCAATCCAGGCCGTCCATCTCCAGCGCTTTGACAATCCCCATCGCCCAGCTTGCAGAAGTCGTTCGTTCGCTCATGTCGTCCACTTACATGATGAGCCGCATGCTACGGCCAATTTCCCAAGGATACTAAAGTGGCGCCTATTGTCACTGGCTGATGCCAATGATCACTCTAGACTCAAATAAGCTACCCGCAGAACAACTTGCGGTCAGAACAATAACCACAGAGATCGCAGTCGTGGAAAACATCAACGGTTTCAACAGCTTCGCTGAGTTCTACCCGTATTACCTCCGCGAACACAGCAACAGTACCTGCCGACGATTGCACTTTATCGGCACGACGCTGGTTATTTTCATCCTGGCCCTGACCATCGGCTTAGGCGCCTGGCTGCTGTTATGGACCCTTCCGCTGGCGGGTTACAGCTTCGCCTGGGCCGGGCATTTCTTCTTCGAAAAGAACCGTCCCGCGACGTTTCAACATCCGTTTTACAGCCTGCTCGGCGATTTCGTCATGTACCGGGACATGATTCTGGGTCGCGTGCCGTTCTAGGCCCAATGAACCACAGGAGGACTGCCGATGAATGCCAACGCCCGTTTCACCCACATGCAGGACGGCACGCAGGAAGACTGGGCGATCATCGCCGCAGACTTCAGTGCCTATGCGAGGCAATTGCCGACACGCATTGTGGCGCACCTGAAATTACTGGAGGGTGATTTTGGCGGCTTCCCGGTGGATCGTCTGACCCATTCCCTGCAAACCGCCAGCCGTGCCTGGCGTGATGGCCGCGATGAAGAATACGTGGTCTGCGCGCTGCTTCACGACATTGGCGACACCTTGGGTTCCTACAACCACCCGGACATCGCTGCGGCAATCCTCAAGCCGTTCGTCAGCGCCGAGAACCTGTGGATGGTCGAGAAGCACGGGATTTTCCAGGGGTATTACTTCTTCCATCATCTAGGGATGGACCGGCATTTGCGCGAGCAATTCAGCGGCCATCCGCAGTATCAGGCGACCATTGAGTTTTGTGCCAAATACGATGCGGCGGCGTTTGATCCGGCGTATGAAGCCCTGCCGTTGAGCTTCTTTGAGCCGATGATGGAGCGGTTGTTTTCGCAGCCCAAGCACTCGATTTACAAGGCGGCGATGGAAGAACACGCGCCGACCTGAAAATCATCTTTGCTTTTGCGGCCTATGCCGGTTCTGAGATTTTGACGGCTCTCAACTCAGCCTCCCGCGCCTGGGCATCCGCCAATCGATACAACTCGATCGAGCCGTCCCAATGCTCGATCAGCGCCGTGCACGACTCCACCCAATCCCCGCAATTGAGGTAATCCACCCCGCCGACCTTGCGAATCTCGGCATGGTGAATGTGCCCGCACACCACCCCGTGCAACTTGCGCTTGACGCACTCGTGAGCGATGGCTTCTTCGAAATCGCTGATGAAGCTGACCGCGGTTTTGACCTTGTGCTTGAGGTACGCCGACAGCGACCAGTAACCGTAGCCATAACGGGCGCGCCAATGGTTGAGCCAGCGGTTGAGGGTCAGGGTGAATTCGTAGGCCGAGTCGCCGAGAAAAGCCAGCCAGCGGTGATACCTCGTGATCACGTCAAACTGGTCGCCATGAATGACCAGAAGATGGCGACCATCGGCGGTCACGTGCACCGCCTCGTCCACCAGTTGGATATTGCCCAGAATCAGCTTCGAATAGCGGCGCAGGAATTCGTCGTGGTTGCCGGTGACGTAGATCACCTCGGTGCCGCGCTTGCTCATGGTCAGCAGGCGACGGATCACATTCGTGTGCGCCTGAGGCCAGTACATGCCGCCGCGCAGCTTCCAGCCATCGATGATGTCGCCGACCAGGTAGATCTTGTCAGCGTGATAGCCCTTGAGAAACTGCGACAGGTGTTCGGCCTGGCAATCCCGGGTGCCCAGATGCACGTCGGAAATCCACAAGGTCCGCACACGTTGCTTACGACTGGGTTTGGCGAGCTCGGCGCTGGTCATGGGCAACCCTCTGCAAAAGTTTTTGCAACTTTGCGCCGGTCGGGTTAATTGCCCATGACAGTGGCGAGTCAGTCCTGTGACAGCGTCCCACAATTGCCCTCGGTGTAGACTGGCCGCCAAGCCCTGGAGACCTGCGATGAGACCGATCCTCACGCTACGCCAATACACTCATGACTTGATCGTCCATAGCCACGACCACGCGCAACTGGTGTTCGGGCTGTCGGGTGCGCTGGATTTCGAGGTCGACGGGCGTGGCAGCCAGGTGGTCCAGCAGAGTTTCGTGGTAGTGCCGTCCGGTTTCCATCACGCCTGCGGTAGCGCCAACGGCAGCCGTTGCCTGGTACTGGATGTGCCCAGCGACCAATGGGTTTCTCAGTCCCTGGGTGATCACGCCGAAGCCAGTCGTCGTTTACTCGACAACGCCGGTCGCCTGTCGCTGGATGCCGGGCAAAGCCAATTGGTCAGTTGGTTGGCGGGCAGTCAGTTCAGCGATCCACTGATCGCGCAACAAGGCGCGGTGTTGTTGCTGGCCAGCCTCAACAACGCCAGACCCGAGATCGTCGGCGGTCGGCGCCTGCCTTATGCGGCGCTAAATGCGCACATCGATCAGTACGCAGCCTATCCACTTCAAGTCGCCGATCTGGCGCGCGTCGCCGGTCTGTCCAGCGCTCGGCTGCATGCGCGGTTCGTTGCTGAATGCGGGCAGACGCCGATGGATTACATCCGTAGTCGACGGCTCCATATAGCTGTGGGACTGCTGCGGGATTCGCCATTGCCCATCGGCGAGGTTGCCAGTCGAGTGGGTTACAGTTCGCAGAGTGCATTTGCTGCGGCGGTGTTGCGGGAGTTTGGTGCGTCACCTGGCAAGTTGCGGCGCGAGGCTGGCGACAAATGACGCGAGTCTGGCGACAGACACAGCGGGAAGTTGCGCGGTTCAATGCAGGCTTGGTTCTATACGTTTCTCAAGGATTGCAATGACTCCCCGTACCGCCCTTGGCGCCTTGCATATTGGCGCATTGATGTTCGGCCTCACCGGTGTGTTCGGCAAACTTGCTGCGGTTTCCCCCGCCATTATCGTCTTTGGTCGTGCCGCGTTCGCCGTGCTGGCGTTAGCCGTTTTTGCGCGGTTCGCCAGCACTACTCGCTGGCAGAAACTCGAGGCTGTGGACTGGCGCCGACTGTTGCTCAGCGGCTTACTGCTGGCCGGGCACTGGGTGAGTTTCTTCATCGCGGTGAAGGTCGCAGGCGTGGCAATCGCAACCTTGGGTTTCGCCAGTTTCCCGGCGTTTACCGTGATCCTTGAAGGGTTGATCTTCCGCGAGCGAATTCGCGCCAACGAAATCCTGCTGGTGGTGCTGGTCAGTGTCGGGCTGGTGCTGGTCACCCCTGATTTCGATCTGGCCAGCGGCGCCACAATGGGTCTGCTGTGGGCGGTGGGCTCAGGTTTGCTGTTCTCTCTGCTATCGCTGACCAACCGCGCCAGCTCCGGGCGAATCCCGGCGGTACAGGCTGCGCTGTGTCAGAACGTGGTGGTCGCGTTGTGCCTGCTGCCGATTGCGGCCCCGCAGTTGAGCGAAGTACGCGCCATCGACTGGCTGTGGATCGGTCTGCTCGGAGTGTTCTGCACCGGCGTCGCTCACAGTCTGTTTGTCGCCAGCCTGGCAGTGATCAAGGCGCGGACCGCGGCAATGGTGTTCGCCCTGGAGCCGGTTTACGGCATCACCATGGCCTGGCTGCTGTTTGATGAAAACCCGACACTGCGCATGCTGATCGGTGGCGCGCTGATCATCGTGGCGATCGTGGTCTCCAGCCGACTCTCGGGCGGCTCAAGCAAGAAGACCGTTGCGGCAGAAGCCGCCTCTCACTGAGTGCGGTCGTTGTGCCCCAGGTCGCGGTCCGGATCAATTTGATCGCGGACCCGCTGCTTCAGCACTTTGGCCTCCGGGAAACCGCCATCAGCCTTGCGCTCCCAGATCTGCACATCGTCACAGAAAATGTGAAACACCCCACCGGTGCCGGGCACCAGCGACACTTTGCCGAGGTCGTCACCGAAGGTGCTGAGCAGTTCCTGGGCCAGCCAGGCCGCACGCAACAGCCACTGGCATTGTGTGCAATACGTGATGATGATTTCCGGTTTGTGTGCAGTCATGTTCGACGAACTCCTGAGCCAGAGGGCGCCGCTATGATAGCCCGGCGAGCAGGCTCCGGGCGGTTTGCTTAAGCGGCTCGTTACCTTCCTTGAGCAACTCGTTGAGCAGTTCGATGGCGCTGTCCAGATCGCCATCATCAATGCAGGTCTGGGCTTGCTCCAGTTTGTCGGCGCTGCTCGGCTCGGCCGATTCCAGGTTCAGCGGTTCCAGTTCCAGCGACTGGCCGGGATCGCCGAACTCGTTGAGAAAGGTGTCATCCAGAGACTGCGAATCAGGCTCGGCGACCCATTCAAGTTCGGGCTCGTCCAGCGTCGAGTCGTCGGGCATTTCAAACACCTCGGGCAAGACGTGCAGGTTCGAGACAAACGGCGGCTCGACCGGCGCGGATTCGCTCGATGGCTTTACGGCGGAGGGCGAGTGCTCAAAAGGGCTGATCAGGTCCCAACTCGAATCCATCGACAGGTCATCCAGGTTCAACTGGAACTCATCGTTGGGCGCTGCTTCGGGTATCGCAGCCTTGGGGGGAGTGAATGACGCTGCGACGGCCAACGCTACCGCACTGCTCAATTTCGGGTGTCGGGCGCGAATATTCTGAAGTTCTTGCAGGTCGTATCCGGCGTCACGCAGATTATTTTCCTGGGCTTCGTAGGCGGGTACGTCACCCTGTTTACCCAAGACTTCCAACAGCTGCACGGCCAGATCCGTTCGCTGCGGCGCCTTGATCAGCGCCTCTCGCAACAAACCGGCCGCTTCGGAAAAACGGCCATAGGCCAGATAGATATCGACCCCTTCGAGCACATCGCCTGCGGGCGATTCTTCGCCCAATTCAGTTGCCGGTTGCAACTCTGACCTTTGGGCAACCGGTTCTGCAGTGCGATTGAGCACCGGTTCATGCCGTGACGGCAAAACAGGTAAAGCGTCGGGCAATGCCTGAACCTGTTGTCGTTGGCGCCGAACGAACAGCCCCAGCAAAACCAAAGCCACCAGCGCCAGCAACCCTAAAATCAGCAACCAGTGAGTAGGCTCAGGCTCTTCAACAGTGGCCGGCGCCGGAGCCACAACAACTGGCGCAACCGGCTCCACCGACGCTTGTTTGATTTCCGCCAATTGGGTTTGCAGTTCAGTCACCTGTTTTTTCTGACCGGTAACCTGCTCCTCCTGGGCCTGAAGCTTCGCATTCAATGCATCGATGGTTGCTTGCAGCTGCTGGTTTTGCAGCACACTGGCGGCCAGTTGTTCAGCAAACGGATCACTCACAGGCGTGGCAGGAGGTTGATCGACGCGAGGGGCTGGCGGTTTTTTGCCCTTCGCCGCAGGTGGCTGCGCAACGGTCGGCTCAACCGTCGGGAATCCAGAGGACTGAACGTCGGTCAACGGTTCGTCAGTGACGGGAACAATCCCTGGTGAACCCGGCGGATCGATCAGCACCGTGTATTCGCGCAGCACACGCCCGTTGGGCTGATTGAGCTGCACCAGGAAATTCAGGAAAGGTTCAGTGACAGGTTTGCTGGAGCTCACCCGGATCAGGCTGCGGTTGCCGCGCAGGATCGGGGTGAATTTCAGATTATTGAGGAAGAACACCCGATCGATGCCGGCGCGGCTGAACTCGTCCGCTGTCGCGAGGCTGACCGAGAGCTCACCCTCCTCCAGACCTGCGGCATCTTCCAGTGCGATGTCGGCGCGCAACGGCTGATTCAGCGCCGAATGCGGGGTGATATCACCCAAGCCCAACGCGGGCGCCAATGCCGAGTAAGTGACAGCACCACCGACCAGAAGCAGCCTGGCGCAACACCGTAAAGCCATGTGCCAACTCTCGAGCATGAGCATCCCTTAGATAACCAGAACCATCTTGTACGCGTTCGCACATCCGGTACGAACACGATATTGCCAAGTAGTTCTTTATAGTCTGCCCAACGGGGTATCTCAAAAGTCCTGGGTGCGTTTATGCCTCAAGATTTTTCCAGGTTGGCCAGAATGTGCCCGTGGACACGCATGCAGACCTTCAAGTCCGCCTCATCGACGCCGTCGAACAATTCGTGGCGCAGTTGGGTGGCAATGGTTTCAATTTGTTCGATCAAGGGAAAGGCCGGGGCACAGAGGACGATTTTCTTCGCCCGACGGTCTTCCAGCACCGATTGACGTTGTACCAGTCCCTGGTTTTCGAGGCTGTCGAGCAGACGAGCCAGGGTCGGCCCTTCAACGCCGACGCTCTGCGCCAGTTCACGTTGGGTCGGGGCCTCATCGAAACGCGCCAGGTGCAGCAGCACCAGCCAGCGCGCCTGAGACAGACCCAGGCCAGCCAGACGGCGGTCCAGTTCGGCACGCCAACCGCGCGACATCTGGGCCAGTTGCATGCCAAAGCGGTGTTGGTCGGTTAACGGCATAAAACACTCATGATTAGACTGAAATAAAGAAAAACTAATTATTAGTCAGCTAAGCATGACCCTTGGCTGGAGGCAAGGCTTGCTCTGTACTGAATCGTTACATCTATGTGACAGGTCACCTAAATCTCGAATTCGGATTGCAGCGCCGCCCGAACACAGTACAAAACGCCTTCCGGCACTCTCCCGGCAAACACTGCGGCAATCTCCGACACGGGCGGCAACTCGCCCTCGCCGTCGAGGAACGCATCCTGGATTTCACCCATCAACTCTTCGGGCAGATCCAGCGCTTGCTCCAGCGACAACTGCTGCTTGCCAATCGCTTCGGCAAGCAGGGTGTAGACGTTCTTTTCCGAGCATTGCAGCTGACCGGCGATCTGCAACGGCGTCATGCCGGCGCGGGCCAGGGTGATCAGTTCGTGGCGCAGGTCGGCCACCACTTTCGGCGCCTCGGCCCGCCCGCCGAGGACTTCGAGGAAGGCTTCGCCGTAACGCTCCAGCTTGCGTGCGCCAACGCCACTGACCGTGGCCATTTCCGACAGCGAAGTCGGCTGGCTGCGGAGCATTTCCAGCAGCGTTGAATCGGGGAAGATGACGTACGGCGGCACACCATGCTCTTCGGCGAGTTTGCGACGCAGGGCGCGCAAGGCTTCCCACTGTTCGCGCTCTTCGCCGCGAACCAGCTGGCTCGCCTGGCTCTTGCTGCTTTTGGCCGTGGTTTGCGGCTTGAGGTCGCGGCGCAGTTCGAGGGTCACTTCGCCCTTGAGCAGCGGTCGACAGGTGTCGCTCAGGCGCAGGCCGCCGTAGCCTTCCAGGTCGATGTCCGCAAGGCCACGGGCCACCAATTGGCGGAACAGCGAGCGCCATTCACTCTCGCCCATCGCCTTGCCGACTCCGTACACCGACAGATGTTGATGGCCGAAGCTGCGAACCTTTTCGTTGTCCTTGCCCAGCAATACATCGACCAAATGCCCGACACCGTAACGCTGGCCGGTGCGGTAGATCGCCGAAAGCGCCTGACGGGCCGGCTCGGTGGCGTCCCAGGTCTGCACGCCATCGACGCAGTTGTCGCAATGGCCGCACGGCTCGGGCATCTCTTCGTCGAAATAGGCCAGCAGCGTCTGGCGACGGCAGCGGGTTTCTTCGCAGAGCGAGAGCATGGCGTCGAGCTTGTGCTGCTCCAGACGCTTGTGGCGCTCGTCGCCCTCGGAGTTCTGCAACATTTGCTTGAGCATCACCACGTCTTGCAGGCCGTAAGCCATCCAGGCGTCTGCCGGCAGACCGTCTCGGCCGCCGCGACCGGTTTCCTGGTAGTAAGCCTCAAGGGATTTCGGCAAATCGAGGTGAGCGACAAAGCGCACGTTGGGCTTGTCGATGCCCATGCCGAACGCCACGGTGGCGACCATGATCAGGCCTTCCTCATTAAGGAAGCGCTTCTGGTGGTGAGCCCGGGTATCGTTGGGCAGGCCGGCGTGGTACGGCAGTGCCGGGAAGCCTTGCTCGCTGAGGAACACCGCCACTTCGTCGACTTTCTTGCGCGACAGGCAATAGACAATGCCGGCATCGCTGCGCCGTTCGGCGAGGAACGCCAGCAACTGCTTGCGCGGCTGCTCTTTGGGCACGATGCGATAGAAAATGTTGGGACGGTCGAAACTCGACAGGAAACGCTCGGCATCCTGAAGATGAAGGCGGTCGACGATTTCTTCCCGGGTACGCTTGTCGGCGGTCGCGGTCAGGGCGATACGCGGGACATTGGGGAACAATTCCGCCAACTGGCCCAATTGCAGGTATTCGCGGCGGAAGTCGTGGCCCCATTGGGACACGCAATGGGCTTCGTCGATGGCGAACAGGGAAATTTCAAGACTTTGCAGGAAAGCCAGCATTCGCGGCTGAACCAGACGCTCGGGCGCGAGATAAAGCATTTTCACTTCACCGCGCTTGATCCGTGCCGCCAGATCGCGCTGCTGCTCGGCGCTTAGCGTGGAATTCAATGCCGCCGCCGCGACGCCCAGCTCTTCGAGGGTGGCGACCTGGTCATCCATCAGTGCGATCAGCGGCGACACCACCACCGCCAGGCCTTCGCGCAACAGCGCCGGCACCTGGAAGCACAAGGACTTGCCGCCACCGGTAGGCATCAGCACCAGGGCGTCGCCGCCACTGGCCACGCGCTCAATGATTGCACCCTGACGGCCACGGAAACTGTCGTAGCCGAAGATGTCCTTGAGGACGCGTTGAGCCTGTTCGAGCATAGAAACTCCAAAAATCACAAAAACATCCCTGCAAGGCTGGTTCAGAACCACGAAGGCTGCACCGACAAATCGTAAGTGCGCATTGCATGACGCTTCACATTTCAGCCACGACGCCGGCAGGGCATCACAAAACGCGCGAGTATACCCGAGCCCTGTCCGGCAAAGGGCGCCGCTGATAAGAGGCTTGTGGGCGCAAATATCCCGCGCGGCTGGCCTGACCGCTCAAGAAGGCCTAGAATTCCCACATCTGTTTAATTCCCAAGGTAGCCCTTTAATGTCCTTCGCTGAGCAACTAACCCGCCTGCAAGTCTTCCTCGACGCCGACGAACTGCATGACGAGGCGCTGGACTACGTGGCCGCCCACGGCTACCTCACTGCGCTGTCGATTTGTTCCGAAACCGTTCCCGACCGTGAATGGATCGACGCCCTCTTCGCCGAAGAACCGCATTACGCCGACGACACCGAGCGTGAAGCAATTGAATCCACCCTGCTGGCCCTCAAGGCTCACATCGCTCGCCAACTGGCATCCGATGAAGAGTTCGAGCTGCCCTGCGACCTGGACCTGGGCGAAGAGCCGGACGACTCCGACCTGCGCGGCTGGTGCATCGGTTTCATGGAAGGTGTGTTCCTGCGCGAAGCGGCCTGGTTCGAAACCGCCGAAGACGAAGTCAGCGAAATGCTGCTGCCGATCATGGTCGGTTCGGGTCTGTTCGACGAACAGCCTGAGTTCGAAGACATCGCCAAAGACGCCAACCTGATGGACGACATGATCGTGCAGATCCCGGAAGCCCTGACCGCGCTGTACCTGCTGTGCCAGGCGCCAGACGAAAAACCGGCGATCCTCAAGCCTCGTCACCACTAAGGTTTTGCCTATGGACAACCCCATAGGCAACCGCTCCCTGATGTTGCGTTACGTGCTGCTGGCCATTGGCTGGCTGAGCGTAGCGCTGGGGGTGATCGGGATTTTCCTGCCAGTGTTGCCCAACACGCCCTTCCTGCTGCTGGCTGCCGCCTGCTTCGCCCGCAGTTCGCCGCGCTTTTATCATTGGCTGGTTGAACATCCGCGGCTGGGGCCGTGGGTTCGCGATTACCTGAGCGGCAACGGCATCCCGCTCAAAGGCAAGGTCTACGCCATCGGCCTGATGTGGGCGAGCATCCTGCTTTCCTGCTATCTGGTGCCGCTGCCGTGGGCGCGGGGGTTCATGTTGACCAGCGCCGTTCTGGTGACCTTCTACATCCTCAAACAGAAAACCCTGCACAAATCCTGAATTCACCACGCTCCCTGTAGCAGCTGCCGAAGGCTGCGTTCGGCTGCGAAGCAGTCGTGAAATCAGGCAACGCGGTCCTCCAGTTAAACCCGGGATTCAGGATTTACGACTGCTGCGCAGCCGAACGCAGGCTCCGCCAGCTGCTATGTATGGACTCGCCCCCACTGTCTACCCGCTTTTGAAAAACCGCCGCCCCGTTGCATCTATGTATCAGGCCTATTCGAAGAAGCCGTCTTCGGCTTCTGGCCAAAATTGGAAGAG
>NZ_VOBM01000074.1:0-15143 GCF_008370005.1 Pseudomonas sp. ANT_J28 | reverse complement strand
GTGCAACGAGGCTGCGATCTTTTGATCTTGTTTTTTCCGGATCAAGATCAAAAGATCGCAGCCTCGTTGCACTCGACAGCTCCTACAGAGGGTTGTGGACACCCTGAATTCTGTTTTCCGTTCACGCAGCGCCTTACCACCGCTGCACTCCTATCTGCAGAACGGCCTCACCTGGCTTCCTCGGTTAAGGTGAATTTGGGCGCCCTCCTCGGGCGCCTTTTTTTTATGATGGAACGAGCGGCCACTCGGCCAGCGCTCGGTAGCGGCCCTTATGGGATTCGAACAGGGTGAAGTGATCGGCTCGCAGATAGAACTTGGGCGGCGTCGCGGACTCTGGCACCGGCGCTCGGTAATCACGCATCAGCGTCAGATGCGGCCGAAACTCCTTCGGCGAATCCTCAAATCCGAACGGCAGCATTGCCTGCTCAAGCGCATACACCAGCCGCAGCAACTCCGGTGATGCCTGTTCCGGAGCGAGCACCAACACCCCTGCCCTGCGCCAGACATCCAGCCGATCAAGCGCAACCCTCAAAGGCACACCTGGTGTTCGAATATTGGCAGCGGCCGTGCAGATATCGGCGATTTGCGCCACCTCGACAGCGCCCAAAAACATCAACGTCAGATGAAAGTTCTCCACCGGTACCGGGCGTCCGTTCCTGAGCTCAAGTGCGCTGCGCCATTGGGCAATGGCCCGACGTTGCTCGGGAGCGCAGTTCAGGGCAAAAAACAGTCGTTTTAACGGCTCATGAGATTCGTCGCTCATATCTGGCACCTCCTGACATCCAAGTTATAGTTCATGCAAACAATTCAAATGGAGGGGGCCATGCGAGAGATCATCAGCAAGGAACCATGGTGGGCCGTGCCACCGAAACCCGGTCAGGATGAGTCCGAGCTGGAATGGGGCTGGCTGGTTCATTACAACGAAGGTGAGCCGCGCTTCGAGTTCGTCAAAGAGCGGCCGACGGACAGCGAGATTCGTAATCGCAAGAGTTGCAGGATCACCCCGACACCGGAGTGATCCTGTCGTTGGTTTCAGGCTTTTACGATCATTTCGAACCCGCCAAAGATCAGCCTCTGACCATCGAACTGCATCGGGTTGACGTCCTGCTGCATGCGCGGATCGGTCATGAGTTTTTCCATGCCTGCATCGCGGGTGGTCTTGTCTGGCCAGACGATCCAGGAGAACACCACGGTTTCGTCTTCCTTGAGTTTTACTGCCATCGGAAACGAGGTCACTTTGCCGTCAGGGACGTCGTCGCCCCAGCATTCGGCAACGCTGAGGGCGCCGCTTTCCTTGAAAATGACAGCGGCGGTTTCGGCGTGCTTCTTGAATTTTTCGCGGTTGGCGGTGGGTACGGCTGCGATGAAGCCATCAACGTAAGACATGGTCGTTCTCCTTGGTTATGGGGCGATCTGCTGGTTAGTCGATTCCGACGGGCCCCAATCGACAGATCCGCTGCCCGAACTGACCGACGGTACTTCGGCACTCCCCGCCAGATTGCCCTCGATCTGCGCCGCCATGTACAACGTACCGGCCATCACGCCGGTGGTCGGGTTTTGCACCAGCTTCAGCCAGGCCTTGTCGAACGTGTTACCCAGACTGCTGCGAATCAGTGCCTCGCTGTCAGGCCGGTCATTGGCCTGGATAATCGCGCGAATCCCCGCCACACCCACGGAAATCAACCCCCCGGCCAATTTGCCCGCTGCAGCGGCCACTGCACTGGCCGCACCTCGCGGGACCATTTCGGCTTCCATCCGTTGACTGGCGCGCTTGGCCACCGGCGCCATGGCGGTATCTGTCGAACCCACCCCCTTTTCACCGCCTGCCTTGTGGATCTTGTCGATCAGCGCCGCATAGGCCGGCAACGTATTCAGAGGTTGGGTGTGCACGACCTGATAAAGCGAGGCGTCCCTGACGGGAGGCGGCCCCAGGGCAATGGCGGGGATTTTCTGGATCCGCCCGTTGAGCTGAGCCATCGGCACGCCGTGACGCTGGGAGATTTTCTTCAGTTCTTCCTGAAGAATGTCCACGTAGAACGCCGTCGCCAGGCCGAGAATCGCGTCGGGATCGATCTCCACCGCGACCGGCGCCAGCACACGCTGTTGGTATTGCTCCAGCAGATAGGCCGCCAGGCGCTTGGCCGAGGCATCTTGCTCGCCTTTGGCGCTGAGGGTGTACCAGCTGACCTTCATCGATAGCCATTCCTGGGTCCAGTAACTGCTGAACCATGGAATGAAGTTCTCTTCGGTCAATTGATAGACCCGCGTTCGCCAGTAATCCATGGCACCGCGCGCGTAGATTCTGGTCTGCTCGGTGGCCGATTGCGACGCCGCGACAATCTCCTGGTCCACCAGCTGCCAGGTGCTTTGGGAAATGATCACCGGCACCACTTCCACCGGGGCACGCTCAGTCGTGACGCATCCCGCCAACACCACCAACACGGCGACGATCAGCGAACGCAGGTTCAAGATCGCGGTTCCTACAGACTTGCCCGAACGGGATGTCCGGTGTTCAAAGGTCTATTAATTTGAGTATAGGTGTCGGTGTTTGTTCGCTTGGGGTTGAGGGTGTTCTTAAGGGCCTCTTCGCGAGCAAGCCCGCTCCCACATTTGATCTTCAGTGGACACAGTATTTGTGAGCACCGCGGGCCAAATGTGGGAGCGGGCTTGCTCGCGAAGGGGCCGGATCAGTCGGCGAAGATCTCACCATCACTTATGTCGATATTCACCATCGCCACGAATGCCTTCCGCGTAAAAACCGTCAGCGTAGGATCTGCCTTAACCCAACGCAAAACCCCGCATCGGAGGGGCGAATCATGATTATCCATCTCCTGACCTGCCTGGCCCTGTCGGCCGTTACCCTGAGCGTTTTTTCCTGGTACGTCCTGTCCGAGGAGCGCACGTCATGATTCACTCCGTGACCTTGGCGGTGAGCTGTGCGGTGTTCGGCTACAACTACTATTCCCAGTCCTTCGTTTCCCGCAAAACGTTCGAACTCGTGTTCGACAAAAACTTCGAGGCGTTACTGATGCCGTCCTCCGCCAATCACTTCAACAATGAAGTGATCGGGCTCAATGATCAGTTCCGGTTCCTGAACGATGTGCTGGAGGAGCACCTGCTGGCGACTGAGCTCGCCGCTACCGCCCCCCGGAATCAATACTTCTGAGCAGTTGGCCCAGACCCTCGGTAAAACAGGTCGGTGAACTCAAGGAAAAACGCTCAAGCAGGCGACGGTTGTCCGCTCGCGAATGTTTGATATCCCCGGAACGTGGCGCGTCGTAATTCAATGTCAGGGACCGTCCCAAAAGCTCGCTTAACGTCGCCGCCAATTCGTTAACGCTAGTGGATCGGTTAAACCCGACATTGACCGGTTCGATAATCGGCTCTGACTCACCGACCGCCTGTACCAGGACCTTTACGAGGTCATTGACGTAAACAAAGTCCCTTGTTTGCTCCCCATCACCGTAAACCGTGATGGGGAGTTTTTTTTGCGCCCTCTCGCTGAAAATGCTGATGACGCCGGAATAAGGCGATGAAGGGTCTTGACGGGGTCCGTAAATATTGAAAAACCGCAGGATGACCGGTTCGAGACCGTGTTGGCGTCGGTAGAAATCGAGGAAATGTTCGCTGGCCAGCTTGTCGGCGGCATACGGGGTCAGCGGATTCTTGGGCGTGTCCTCGGTAATTGCCATGCCCTCGCCATTGTTGCCATAGATCGCCGCACTGGACGCGTAAACCACCCGTCTTACGCCTGCCTGGCGCATGGCTTCGCAGATATTCAGCGTACCGATGAAGTTGCTTTGGTGAGTCGCGATCGGGTCATCGACCGACGCCTGCACCGAGGCCACTGCAGCCAGATGCACCACCGCGCTGCAGTCTTTCATCGCCCGCTCCACTGTCGGCGCATCGGCGACATCCCCCACCACCAGGGTCAAATGGCAGCGATCAATCGGCAGGTTCGACAGTTTCCCACTGGAAAGATCGTCCAGAACCCGAACGCTATAACCGCTTTCAAGCAGTGCTTCGACCAGGTGCGAACCGATAAAACCGGCACCGCCCGTCACAAGAATTCGATCAGCAGTCATGATTTATTTACTCCCCGGCGCAGTGGTGGGTGTTCGATCCATTGCAATGAAGTCGCCTAATTGCTCGATGAATTCACGGCTGTTACTGAGCATTTGTTGCCAGTCGGTCGGAAAACGAACATTCAACGGCAGTTGATCGATTCTCCAGCGCGGCGACAGGGGGCGATCAAACCGGGCGGCGACCTGCAACCCCATCTCGCTGGCAGCGAACGGCCCACGCAACACCGTCGGCGTGCGACCGGCGCTGTCGACGGCCTGAACAACATGGGCTGCCAACCACTCGCCATCGGGCATGCGAACGCGCAGCGGCTGGCCAATCGCGGCGTAGCTGATGTTCAGCGGTTCCAGATAAATCCACAGCAGGGGCTCTTCCAGCCGCTCAAGGCGCATCAACAACGTTCCGGCGCCGACGTTTTCGCCGGGCGTGACCAACACCTCCGCAATTCGACCGCTCTGGGTAGCCTTGACCGACAACGCGGCGAGTCGCGTTTTCAACCACTGTTGCTCGGCGGTCTGTTGAATAATTTCGCGCTCAACGCTCAGCGGCGACTGACGAGCCAGTTGTTCGCGGCGCTCGAACGCCAACAGGTCGGCTTTAAAAGCGTCGAGTTCGGACTGGGCGGCCAGCACTTCTCCGCGAGAGACTGCGCCTGATACAACGAGGCCCTCAAGCACCTGCACGCGCTCCTCCGTCCTGCTCACTCGGGTCCTGAGCAACTGACGCTCCCTGGTGTCCAGTTTGGTGTTGTTGGTGGGCACCGTTTTGGTCGGCATCGCGGCGAGCTGCAATAGCCGCGCACGCCATTCGGGATTGTCGAGACTGACCAACGGCTGATCGATCTGGACCTGCTCCCCGGCCATGACGAACAGCTGATCGACCCGACCGGCATCCCGTGCGCGTACCTCAAGAATCGGCAGGCGCAATTGCGCCGGCGCGTCGATCATCACCAGGCCGTAAGTCAGCCGCGCTCCCAGCCAGATCAAGGGACTCGCGACCAGGAACAGGATCAAATACCAACGCACGCGAAACGCCATGCGTTTGCCCGGTGCGTACAGCACCGTCAAACCCTGTTCCTGGGTGGGGTTCAGTTCTTTGCGACTGTCGAATCGAATCTTCATGACGGCTCACCGTTTTGGAAAGTCTCGCCAGGCTTGCCAGTCAATGCCGGCAATTCCCCGTGGTTGCAGCTGTTCGCGCCAGACATTGGTCTGGTGCTGCAACTGCTCAGTCGACGCGCCGGCCCAGGATTCTGTGGAATCCAGTTGCGGCTCCGTGCTTTGCGCCAGGCGAAACTGCAGATCAGGCCAACGTTGGGCGATCTGCTCTGCCATTCGTGCGCTGTTTTTCGGGTTGCGGGTATAGATCATCAGGCTGACCTGACGCACGCCCGCCTCGGGAAGCGCGCACGGCAGACAGGTTTTTCCGGGTTTTGCCTCTGCAAACCAACGATGATGGCTGGAGATTTCTACCGGCCATGGGCTGGCTGCGGAGGCTGCGCGCAAGGTATCGAGCAAGTCCTTCAAGCGCTGATCCGGGACCGGCACGCCCAGTTGTTCGAGCTCCAGGTCCAGGTGCAGGCTGGTGAATGAAAGCCCCTTCAGCTTCGCCAGTAAATCGGTGAGCTGATGGCGTTCCTGCGGCTCGATCCAGGCCGGATCGCCGAGCAACAGGCTGACTTGCACCCCCTTGCCGGCCGCGTCCTGCAGCAATTGCTCCAGCCGTTCGCGCGTCGTGACAAGGTCTTTCAACTGGGCGGACTTGAGGCCCAGGTAGATCTTGGCCATCCCGGCTTTACTCAGTTGCTCGAGCTCCGCCTTGCGCTGATCGGGATCGAGCAACGCTTCGCTGTCCCAGACATAACTGGCCTGGGACCATTGGCTCGACGGCGCCCCCACCGCCTGGGCCGAAAGGGGTTGTGCCGCCATTATCATCGGGGGCAACGACAGCGTCAGCAGCAGAAGTATCGATCCCATATCAAAACCTCGTGGCTCGTTTAAGCACCCACCATGGCGCCATCGAGCTTTCTTCGTGGCCACGGCGAAAGATCTCGTTGAGCATCGCCACTGCGCTCCAGCACCGCAGGAGTAGCATGAACAGCGGGAAGAAAGGCACCAACAACCCCAGGGTCATGTCCTTTCCAGGCCGGTCGGACACCATCAACAACATGGCGCCGAACAACAGCGCGGTGATCGTCAGGTACAGCGCATAAATCAGTACAAACAGAAACAACAGCGTCTTGCCCGGCAGAACAAATAACGCCAGCAAGGTGTAGCTGAAGATGAGGAACGGCAGCACCAGCTGAAAAAAGAAGCCGCTGAGCAGGATCATCAGAAAGGTCGGCCAGCCCAACAAGCTGGGGTTGATGTTGTGGTTATGCTTTCTGATGTACAGAAAAAACAGGTCGCCATCCCAGCGCAAGCGCTGCATCAGAAACTGACTGAGCGTCGACGGTGCATCGGTGTGTCCAATCGCTTCCGGCTCAAAGGGAATCCTCAAGTCGTGTCGCTTGAAGTAACTTTTGATGCGCAACGTCAGGTCCAGATCCTCCGCGGTGTGCGTGTTCCAGCCTCCGATTTTCACCAGGAAGCTACGGCGGAATGCCCCGAAGGCCCCCGAAACGTTATTGACCAGGTTCCATTCGGCCAGACCGATTTTCGACATGTGGATGGATAACAGGTATTCCAGCGCCTGCATCGCGGTCACCCAGGACGCCCAGACATTGCGCACACGCAGGCTACCGGCGACCGCAGGCACCGACGGGTCCTCGAAATGGCGCACGATTGAGCTGACCATGTTGTTGTCGAAGGACGTGTCACCATCAAGCGCCATCACGATTTCACCGCTGGCGAGCGACAGGCCGGCATTCAATGAAGACACCCGCCCGCCCCTCTGCCATTTGGCGATCGGGCGCAAATGACGCCGGGGGTACAACTGCGGATCCACGCTGAAACTGCGCACGGCGCTGAGCGTCGGCTGGTTTATCGTGGCCCCGTCCACCACCGGAATCATCTCGATGTGGCCGGGGTACGTCTGCTCGCACAGGCTTAACAGCGTGGTCTGAACGTCCATCCCTTCGCTGTAGCAGGTAATGATGCAAGAGACCTTGGGCCGATAGACACTGATCTTCGGTACACGGGTACGCCGACGTGCGAACCAGCGCAATACCCCCAGCATCACCATGATCATCAGGGGCAACTCAAAGATCAGAAACAAAGGGAAAAGCATGAAAAACACCCGGCTCAAACCATCCGGCCCCATGAGCGCGCCGAGTGCGCTGAGGAGTTGCTCCAGGAAAGGACTCATGGCGGTCACGCCAACTCACTGGCCAGACGGGCCAGTAGTAGTTCGCCATCTTCCTGTTCGAGCAGATCCTGGGGCGCCGTAATGCTGACGACACGCAAGGAAATGTCGCTGACCTCCGGTGCTGAAAACAACTCGGCGACCCGGCTCAAGCGTTGCTTGACGGTCTCCAGGCCCTTGCCATCGGTATGGGGAAGCATGATCCAGAAGTACTCTTCGGTACTTCGAGAGCAGCGGTCTGTTTCCCTGACGGTTTCCTTCAACCGATCAGCCACGCTATCGATGAAGGCATGGCCGTGGTGTTCACCCAGGCGAGTCAACGTGCCGGCCAGGTTGACGAAGCGCAGACCGAGTAGTGAGAAGGCAGGCGACTGGTAGCGGCGTACGACCTGCATCTGCCAGGTCAGCAGGTCATAGAAATCCTTGCCGCCTAACAGATTGAGTCGACCGAAGTGATGGACCGTTTGATCGCTGAACTCCTGGCGGCAGCGGAAACGGCCGGCCTCGGCCAGGCGAAAATCCCTGACCTCGCGTACTCGCAACTTGTCAGGCGTGTGTGACAGGCCGCAGTCCAGGCAGCGCGCCTGCACTTCGGCATCGACAAAAAACGCCTGACATGACCGACAGCGATAGTTCTCCATCGGGCGGTCGTAATCACTGCCGATATGGCGCAACCGGTTCAAGCAGTTGGGGCACAACAACACCCCGTCTTTGAGAAAGGACTCCTGTGGCCCCACGTGCCCACAGGTGAAGCAGTGCAATGAAGGTTGCCGTGAAATGTCCAGGGCCTGGCATTCGGCACACACATCAATGTAATTGAGCCGGCCCGAACCACAGTCCGAACAGAGGCGAACGCGATCGACCAGAACCCCTTCCTCCAGCCAGTCCTGTTGCACCATTAAACTGAGCCAGACAAACGAGTTGACCTGCTCGTTATCAGCCAGGGCGTCCAGCAACGGATAGCGATAATGCTGAGGCACCTCCGGGTCTCGCAGGGCATAGACGTGGGCGTTGTCGCGCAACCACAACCATGAAAGCACCCGACTTTCAAAACGCTCGGGGGCGGATCCCTGTTTGAACAACCTGTAGCGTTCTTGCCACACGCCCCAGAGGGTTCTTATTTCGCTGGAATCGACAGGGCACGCACCGTCACCCAAGGCTTCACACCAGTCATTCTGATCACGGCAACAAAAAATGAGGGTGTAGCGATAAGGGGGAATCGAGCGCAACTTTCGAAGCACCTGCCCGGAATAAGCCGCTGGCAGGTCCAACAGCAAGACATCAAATGCGGGTGCAGCCAACAAGCTGCCTAGGTCGGCGAAGTGTTCAAGCTTCGGAAGATTCAAGCTTGGAACTCTATTACCGAGTATCGCAATCCGTGGAGTTGGAGTAGGCATGTCGCACGGCCTCTGCGGACAGACAAGTGCGGTTAGAAGGAGGTAGAAACACTAGCACCGCAGCAGAAAAACGTCAGCATTATTATGAAGTTATTTTATCGACATGTCGGCCGCCAATATTTCGCCATCAATGTTAATTGGATCCCGCCTTACTCGCCGCGTTATGGCTCGACAAACAACCTGATCATCACAAAAAATAATCATTTATATTTCATCAGTTTATACACAACAAGTAACTCAAGCGTTACAATCATACTCACTACTAGTTAATGGCCATCATTGATAGCGTCGCGCTATTTAATGGTATCAGCAGTTAATTCCCATTTACGACAAAATCTTCAGGCACCGCCCATACATCAATAAGTTCAAAGCATTTTTATACCAAAACATACTCACTTATAGAACCAGAATAATCATGCAACAGTTACATGAGTGAAACATCATAGTTTCAATAACGAACCATAGATCAAATCTGACAACTTTTTACTCAGAACAAACCTCTCGAAGACAACCCCGGAACCAGCGATGTACAGGATCGGCATCCATCCGCGGATGCCAGAGCATGGCGACAGTGAACGCCGACAGAGACAACGGCAACGCAAAACTGTGCATGCCGGCGCGCAGGTTGGCGGTGTGCCGCTCGGGAACGCTGGCGATCAGGTCGGTGGCCCGGGCGAGTGCCAGCGCAGTGGAGAAGCCTGCAACGATGGTTGCTATCTGCCGCGTCAGTTCCAGGGGCTCAAGGGCTTCATCAATGGGGCCCTTGTCGAGCCCTCGCCGAGAGACACTGATGTGGCTGCCCGCCGCATAACGTGCGGGGGTTATCTCGCCTTCGCTCAGCGGATGCCCCATTCGCACGACGCCAATGAAACGGTCCCGGAACAAGCCTTGCGTACGCAACTCCGGCCCAGCGCTCTTCCCCACCACTCCCGTTTCCAGATCGACCGTCCCGTCGCGCAGTGACGTGTTGTCTTTGTCGGGTTTGTGCATGAAGCGCAGCCGCACGCCAGGGGCTTGCTCGGCGACGCGGGCAATCAGGTCCGCGCCAAAATTCTCGACAAAACCTTCACTGGTGCGCAGCGTGAACGTGCGGCTCAGCTGGCTAAGGTCGGGTTGCTCGGCGGGACGAAGGACAGCCTCTGCATCCTGCACAAGTTGACTGACCCGCTCGCGCAGTTCGAGCGCTCGCGGAGTGGGCACCAGACCCCGCCCGGCCCTGACCAACAGCGGATCGCCGGTGGTTTCGCGCAATCGCGCCAGCGCCCGGCTCATGGCCGACGGGCTCAGCCGCAAGCGCTTGGCGGCGCGCGCCACGCTACCTTCGGCGAGCAATACATCAAGGGTGATCAGCAAGTTGAAATCGGGAGTGGACATGCGGCGCCCCGTGGCAAAGTGATATGACGTTTAGCGCACGAATTAAGTGCAAATGGTGCATCTTCCGCCATGTTAGGCCGGGGCGTAGATTTCTGATAGCTCCGCTTCGGGAGTGGCCAGAAATGAGGAACAGCATGAAATCAATCAGTGCAGTCGCAGCGCATGTGCAACAGACACCGTCGGTTCGGTGGGCGCTGGCCAGTCTTTCACTGTCGATGCTGCTGTCCTCGCTCGGCACCAGTATCGCCAATGTGGGTTTGCCGACGTTGGCCCAGGTGTTCAACGCTTCCTTCCAGCACGTGCAATGGATTGTTCTCGCCTACCTTCTGGCCATCACTACCCTGATCGTCAGCGTTGGCCGGCTCGGTGACATGATGGGTCGTCGGCGGCTGCTCTTGGCCGGCATTGGCGTGTTCACGCTGGCGTCGGCATTGTGCGGCTTTGCACCCACGCTCTGGATGCTGATTGGTGCCCGGACACTGCAAGGACTCGGCGCGGCAATCATGATGGCGCTAACCATGGCCTTTGTCGGCGAGACGGTAGCGAAGGCAAAAACCGGCAGCGCCATGGGCTTGCTCGGGACGATGTCGGCGATTGGCACCGCGATGGGGCCGTCCCTCGGTGGCCTGCTGATTGGCGGGTTCGGCTGGCGGGCGATCTTCCTCATCACCGTACCGCTGGGTTTGCTGACGCTGGTGCTCGCGCATCGCTACTTGCCCGCCGACCGCCAGAAGCCCAAGACCGATCGTGCCGGCTTCGACCCACTGGGCACGCTGCTGCTGGCATTGACGCTCGCCGCTTATGCGCTGGCCATGACCCTTGGGCGAGGCAGTTTCGGCCCGCTCAACATCGTCTTGCTGTTGGCGGCGGGCGTCGGCGTCGGCCTCTTTGTGTTCGCCGAGGCTCGAGTCACCTCTCCGTTGATTCGATTGGCGATGTTCCGCGATTCCGTGCTCAGTGGCAGCCTCGCCATGAGCCTGCTCGTAGCGACAGTGATGATGGCGACGCTCGTGGTCGGGCCCTTCTATCTCGCGCATGGGCTGGGGCTTGATGCCGTTCTGGTTGGACTGGTCTTGTCGGTCGGGCCGTTTGTCGCGGCACTGACGGGTGTGCCCGCTGGCCGTATTGCCGACCGCTTTGGCGCCCAACGCATGACACTCGCCGGGCTCGCAGCCATGGCGACCGGGTGCCTCACGCTATCGGTGCTGCCGGAGTCGTTCGGCATCGGCGGCTATCTCTTGCCCATGGTCGTGATAACCCTCGGCTATGCCCTGTTCCAGACAGCCAACAATACGGCGGTCATGGCGGATGTTCAGCCGGACCAGCGAGGCGTCATCTCCGGCATGCTCAACCTGTCGCGCAATCTGGGGCTCATCACAGGTGCGTCCGCCTTGGGCGCGGTGTTCGCGCTCGCATCAGCCTCGGTCGACATTGCAACGGCGCGACCCGAAGCGGTTGCCAGCGGTCTGCGCATCACCTTCGCCGTGGCGCTGGTGCTGATCGCTGTCGCACTGGCCATCGCGCTGGGAAGCCGCGCGTTGGCAGTGCGTCGTGACCGCCGGTAAGCCGGCAGGTCGTTTATTTTTCCAGCACGACCAGTGGCGTGTCTTTCTTCACAATGTACGTCGCCAGCTCAGACGCTTTGTTCGCGCCGACGTTCTTCGCGACGTGCGAGGTGCCTGCGGGGATGTACAAGGAATCGCCAGCCTTGAGCGTTACCGGTGGCCGCCCCTCAAGCTGATATTCAAACGTGCCCTCAATCACGTGGGCCACTTCCACCCCGGGATGCGAATGCTTGGGGGACACCACACCCGGCTCGAAATCAACGCGGACCTGGATCACTTCACGCCCGGCGATATCGAGATCCTGGCGCAGCAGATCGGTGCGGTGAAGGCCCGCCTGCCAGCTTTTTGCTGGAGGCGCCTCTTCAGCTTGAGCGAGGCCCGCGAAGGCAGTGAGTGCCGCAGCAACGGCGACGCCAAGCATGCCAGCGCAGATACGGTGGTTGAAACGGGACATGGCATTTCTCCAATGGGTGCGCGGGAATGCCGCGCGGAGGTTGCCGCGGATGCGGTGGCTCTATTTGGAGGGCGCCGTGTATCGCGCAAGTGTCGCCAATGCCTTGGTTTTGTATGCGAAGGTAGCTGCAGGCGCGCTGGATACGTTCCGATACAATCGGATCCTGCGGAACAATCGGATCCTGCGGACACGAAAAAGCCCGCACTAGGCGGGCTTTGTAAATCGAGTAGGTGGCCGGCGCTGGTCTCCGGCTTACAAGGTTTATCAGGCCTCCCACAGAACAGTTTTGTGCTGTCCTGCTTCACACGGCATAAGGGCTGGATCTCAGCGCGGAGATCTTTCTAACCGTGTACCCTTCGGAACGCGCCCCACGTTTCCTTGCCATCCGCTTGCGCATCAGTCTGCGTCTTCACCTACACCTTCAAGAGTAGTACAAACACCAAAGCGCAAGGCGGGCTTTTTAGATCAATTTTGTCCTGTAGCAAGCGTGGCAGGATGGAAAAATGATATCGCCAGTCACCCGGGGAACAGGCCGACAAAAATAGTTGTCGTGTACCCCGCTTTTCGGCTCACTGGGTCGTGCCAGCCGTTTACAGATCGGTGATTTCCTTATGGCGTGGCACCAGCGTCTTCATCACGCTCCACGCCACCAGATAGGCCACCGCACAGATGGCAAACATGATCATGTAGCCGGTATGGATATCGCCGAGCAGTTTGTAATGGTCGATCACCCAACCGCCGGTCTTGGTCATCACGACGCCGCCCAAGCCACCGGCCAAACCACCAATGCCGACCACCGATGCGATGGATTTTTGCGGGAACATGTCGGACACGGTGGTGAAGATGTTGCAAGACCACGCCTGGTGCGCCGATGCGCCCACGCCGATCAGCAGCACCGGCACCCAGAAACTGATGTAACCGAATGGCTGTGCCAGCAACACCAGCAGCGGGAAGAAGGCGATCACCAGCATGGCTTTCATACGGCCGTCATATGGCGCGTCGCCGCGTGACATGAAATAGCTGGGGAACCAGCCGCCGCCGATGCTGCCCACCATGGTCATGCTGTACAACACGGCCAGCGGCAACACGATGGCCTGGCCCTTCATGCCGTATTGCGCTGACAGATAGGTCGGAAGCCAGAACAGGAAGAACCACCACACGCCGTCGGTCATGAATTTGCCGAAGGCAAAGGCCCAGGTCTGGCGGTAGGTCAGCAACTTGAACCACGATACTTTTTTAGCGGCGGCACCCGAGTCTGTGCCGGTGAGCGCTTGTGCGCCCTGATCGCTGCGGATGTAGGCCAGTTCCTGCGCCGACAGGCGTTTTTGCTGTTCCGGTTTTTCGTACATCGCAATCCATACCGCCACCCAAACGAAGCCCAACGCACCGATCACGATGAACGCCGCTTCCCAGCCCCAGAGGCCGGCAATCAGCGGCACGCAGATCGGGGCCAGGACCGCGCCCACATTGGCACCGGAATTGAAAATACCGGTGGCGAAGGAGCGTTCTTTTTTCGGGAAGTATTCGGCGGTGGCCTTGATCGCAATCGGGAAGTTACCCGCTTCGCCGATTGCCAGCACAGCGCGCGACAGCATGAAACCGGCGATCGAAACCGGGATGACGGCAAGGCCCAAGGCGCTGCTGATGCCGGCAATGCCCTCGCCCATCGGCTCCGCAAAGGCGTGCATGATCGCGCCGGTCGACCAGATGCCGATCGCTACCACATAGGCGGTCTTGGTGCCGATCTTGTCAACGAAGCGGCCGGCGAACAGCATGGAAATCGCGTACACAAACTGAAAAACGGAAGCGATGTTGGCGTAATCGGTATTACTCCAGCCAAATTGCGTCGACAGATCCGGCGCCAACAGACTGAGCACCTGACGGTCCAGGTAATTGACCGTGGTGGCGAAAAACAACAATGCGCAGATCGTCCAGCGGTACTTGCCGACGGCCTGGCTGATTCGTTGCGGATTGATGGGCTCGTTCAGATTCATGGCATCACTTTATTGTTGGATTATGGTGATGATCTCTCGGTTTCAAGCGAGATCAATTGTGTCGTAGAGCATCGGCAAAACGCGATGAATCCGCGCCACAGCCCGGTTCAGCTCATTAGCGTGGGCACTGCTCGGACACTGGAATCATAAGAAGCGGCATTCAGAGAGGCGCGGGGGGGTTGAATTCATGATGGGGCCGACACTCTTTTTTATTTTTAGGGTTTAACAGTCGATGATCGTCTGTCGTCGTACAACCGTGTCTTTTATATCGAGTTCACTACTAGGCTGTCAATCTGAAAAAACAGCCGTTCGTCTCGACAAGGACCGCCCGTTAACATTGCGATTTCGTACGCGAGCTGCTGGTTGTGGGGCCGTTAGCCCTTTGACGTTTCGGGTGTTAAACGCGGGGGATCGATGATTTAATGATTGAGCATTGTTGTACGACAACGTGCTTCACACGCCATGACGAGAGACCTCGATTGCGGTCAACTCGTCAGCGTGCTTTTCGACTGGAAGATCGGCGAAGACGAATCAGGATTTCGCAGGCGGTTTGGTGCGAGCGGCCGCTCGTGCCGAGGCGTTGAGCGCCACAGCGGCGAGAATGAGCGCCTTCAATGCGCTCTCATCAAGCTTGTCCCCCTCATGCAAATCAATGGCACGTCGGGTGTTGCCTTCAAGACTGGCATTGAAAAGCCCTGAAGGGTCTTCCAGCGAGGCGCCCTTGGCAAACGTCAGCTTCACGACCTGCTTGTAGGTCTCACCGGTGCAGATGATTCCGGCGTGCGACCACACTGGAATGTAGTGGTCAACTAATTCCGGACACCTCGATAGGTGATTTTGACGCCGTCGCCCGTTCGTAAACGGTCGGTGGCAGATATCCCAGTTTCGAGTGCAGCCGTTCGTTGTTGTAAAACCCAACGATGTACTCAGTGATGTCGCGTATCGCCTCGGCATGGTTGGCGTAATCACGTCG
>NZ_VOBM01000073.1:0-15186 GCF_008370005.1 Pseudomonas sp. ANT_J28 | reverse complement strand
GGTGCATCGTTGACGTTGGCCACCGGCCCCAGGATGTTGGACGAAGCGCTTTCGGCCGCACCGAAGTCATCCACGTAGCCGATTACCACGCGCACTTCCTGGCCGACCTGAGCCTGGCCAAGCGCGAACGTGCTACCGGTAGCGCCGTCGATGTTGACGAAGCCAGGCCCGATGCTCGCCTGCCATTGGTAGGTGAACTGCGGATTGCTAAGGCCATCAATGTCGATGATGCTCGACGGGTCAGCGGTCAACACTTGGTTCTGCACTGCCAGCCCGGTTACGGTCGGCCCTGCAGTGGGTGCATCGTTGACGTTGGCCACCGGCCCCAGGATGTTGGACGAAGCGCTTTCGGCCGCACCGAAGTCATCCACGTAGCCGATTACCACGCGCACTTCCTGGCCGACCTGAGCCTGGCCAAGCGCGAACGTGCTACCGGTAGCGCCGTCGATGTTGACGAAGCCAGGCCCGTTGCTCGCCTGCCATTGGTAGGTGAACTGCGGATTGCTCAGGCCATCGAGGTCGATGATGCTCGACGGGTCAGCGGTCAACACTTGGTTCTGCACTGCAAGCCCGGTTACGGTCGGCCCTGCAGTCGGTGCGTCATTGACGTTGTCCACCGGCCCCAGGATGTTGGACGAAGCGCTTTCGGCCACACCGAAGTCATCCACGTAGCCGATTACCACGCGCATTTCCTGGCCGACCTGAGCCTGGCCAAGCGCGAACGTGCTACCGGTAGCTCCGGCGATGTTGACGAAGCCAAGCCCGTCGTTCGCCTGCCACTGGTAGGTGAACTGCGGATTGCTGAGGCCATCAACGTCGATGATGCTCGACGGGTCAGCGGTCAACACCTGGTTCTGCACTGCAAGCCCGGTAACGGTCGGCCCTTCGGTCGGCGTACTGTTCCCCGACGAGTCGACGATTTCCAGCGTGCCCTTGGCATCCTGATACACCGCACGGACGCGGATGTTCAGGCCCGCCACATCGTCCGCCACCCGGTAGGTGGTGCCGATCGCCCGCGATACCTCGCCAGCGGCGATAAAGGTGATGTCTTCAAAGACGCCCGACCCGGCAATGTTTTCGACCTGCCAGTAGTAAGCCACCCCACCTGTCACAGCGCCGGTCGGGTTGGCCACACTCTGGTTGTCCGCGTCGTGTACCGCCCGATCGCTGACGCGCAGCAACTGGCCGGCGACAGGCGTTTCGTCACGCACACCGGTGGCAGCATCGAGGATTGCCAGATGACCCGATGGGTCGTTGTTTTGGGCGGTGCCCACTCCGGACGACTGCGCAACATCAGCGAACTGCAGACGCTCGATGCCCGTCAAGCGATCGACGCCATCACGCCCCGCTACCGAGTCGGTCACAACGACAGTGTTGCCATCGATCTCGACGCTGTACTCCGCCGCATTACCGGAGAACAGCGCGGTGTCGAAGCTGTCATTGCCGGTCAGAATCTCCCGCACGATGACCAGCTGGCCTGGGTTGTAAGTACCGTTCAGCATCAGCTGCACCATCGGCGCCATGCTGTCGAACGTGGCGATTTCCGGGCCAGTGCCGTCAGCGTTCGCCCGAACACTGATGCGTACGTTCAGCCACTTGTCACCATCGATGATGTCGTCACCACCGCGACCTTCGATCAGGTCGCTACCACTACCGCCGAGAATGATGTTGCCGCCGTCGAAGAACGTCGCTCCGGCTGGCAGCAAATCAGCCAGGCCGTTGATCAGGTTGATGTTGGTCAGCACACTGCCAGTTGCCCCCGCAGTGGGCAGCGATGTGGCATCTTCGTTATCACCGCGCAGGAAGTCACCGTGCGATGAACCCGACAGACCTTCCACGATGTCGAAACGCACCAGCGCCGAAGCACCCGAACCCGGCACGGGTGGAACATCGAAAAAGCGGTCGCTGTAATCGATGGTCACGCCCTGGGCGAGGTCCTTGAAGGTTGCCCAGTCATAGCCGGAGCCGCCGATATAGCGGTCCCCCATGCCGAGACTGCCGACCATGATGTCGTCGCCGCCTTCGGCATTGAACTTATCGTTCTCGTTACCGCCGATGAACACATCGTTGCCGATCACCAGGTCATTGCCAGCCGGGTCGAAGTTGTCGCCAGGTGCACCGTCCGAAGTGCCCTTCTCGATCCAGTCGTCGCCTTCGTTACCCATGTCCTGTTCGTTGGCTTTGCTGCCCAGGATGAAGTCGTTGCCCTGGCCACCAATGGCCTCGGAAGCGTCCTCACCAGTCACGATGAAGTCATTGCCGAACCCGCCAATGATCAGGTTGATGCCGTTGCCTCCGTGCAGCACGTCGTTGCCGTCGCCACCCTGGATGTTATCGTCGCCACCGAGGTCGGTGATGATGTCGTCGCCGGCGCCACCGCGCAGTTGATCGTTGCCGTTACCGCCTTCGATGCGATCGTTGCCGGCATCACCCCAGACCGTGTCATCGCCACCACCCGAGACGAGGATGTCTGCGCCGTTGGTGCCGCCCAGCACGATATGCTCGTCACCCGAGTACCGGATGTAGTTGGCGTCCGGCCCCGCGGTCAGCGGGTTGTCGCGGAACACCACCTGCTCGTTGTTGTCGCTAAGCGGATCGGCGTTGCCCAGGCCATCGTTGTACTGCTTGCTCTGCTCCCTTTCCAGATAGTACGCAGGGTCCGAGAACACCAGACCCGGCAAGTGCGTGGCCGAGGTGTTGGCCATGATCAGCTTGGCGAACGAGTTGCTTTCCAGTTCGGCATTCATCGACAGGCCAGCGGTGCGCTCCAGGTAGTAGAAGCGGTCGCCGTCCTGCAGTTTTTCCAGCTGGTTCTCGAACACGAAGTTGAAGGTCGTGCCGAGCATGCCGCCGAACGGAGTTTTCTCTTCGGCCAGGCCGCCGATCCAGAGGTCGATGGCATCGACGCCCGTGACCGTCACACCCCTCAGATCGTCGGCAGTCCCCAGCACCCCATCTTTGCCGGCCAGCGTTACGTTGGCCCAGGCACCGCTGCCGTTGAGGAAGGCCAAGCGGTCAGCCGGCGCATCAGCACCACCAAATACCAGCGCCATCGCTGCAGCGCGTTTGTCTGCCAGCGTGGTCGCCTCCGTGATCGTGTCATGCGTGCCATAGGCCGCGATGAAGTTGATCAACGACTCCGGATGTTTGAGGTGCTGCACCAGGTCGACCCAGCTGCTGTACGGCTTGAGTTGGGTATCACCGGTTTGGCTGAAGATGTCGCGGCGGATCGCATTGAGCGAGGGAATCCCCACGTCGCGACCACGGGCAATGTTGAGCGCCGGCAGGTCGAGCGGCAGACCGAGCAGGTTATTGCGCAGCGCCTCGGTGACGAACTCGTCGATTTCGTTACCGGCTTGGCGAGTCACCCCACGTATGATCGCACTGGTCGCATCCTCTGGCGTCACACCACTGGCGGCGTACGCCAACGGGTTGAGGAACGCCGCGATCAAGCCGATTTGCTGATTCGGATCAGCGCTGTTCGGATCGCCCACCACGTTGAAATTGACGTCGAAGCGATCGACGGTCTCGGTCAGCATCGAGTGGCCAAACCGGTACACGGTGTGAGCGAACTCGGCGACGATCGAGGCATCGAGGTCAACGTCATAGACCTGGGTCGGTGCGAAGAACAGGTCGACCCTGGGCTGGATGGTCCGCGCAAACTCCTCGAACACCAGGTGCTGATACTGCATCTCGGTGCCGAACTTGGCAGCCTGGAACAAGCGCTCGCCATTCCACACCAGCGCATCGATCTCAGCCTGGTTGGCTGGCAACGCGCTCACCGGATTGAGCAGCCACTCGTTGAGGAAGGCCACGTCACCCGAATCGAGCACGGTGTCCTTGGTCTGTGCGACCAACCGATTGTGCTCCGAGTGGAAGATCGCATGCACAGCGGTCAGGCCGATGTTCTCGTTGACCCGGCCGTCGCCAGCGATGTAGTGAGCGTCGAGCAGTTCGTTGTCATAGGTCAGGTTGTTGCCGCCTGGGCCAGCTGGCTGCGCATTGCCGACATCAGTGTCAGCATCCGCCTGCAGAACCCCGCCGACGATTACCGGCGCTGCATTGTTGTTAATGTCGATGAGGAACTGGTGACCGGTGCGCACAGCATTGGTCAGGCTAATGGGGGACAGCGGATTCCCTTCGACAAGGACGTCATCAGCCGTGCCACCCAGACCGTCAGCCCCTTTCATCACAACCATCGGGAAGCCGTTCGGCCCCTTGATGAAATTGCCGTAGGCGTCAGTCGCCAACAACGGGGCGTTACCGACGTCGGCATCGGTAAGGTGGATACCCAGGATGTCGTTGGCCTGCGCCTTGACCACCTTCCAGGTCGCCATACCACCGATTTCGCTGTCGTCCGCGGAACCATACTTGCCATCCGCTCCCAGGTCACGGTTAGTGATCAGCCTGCCGGTCGCGATGGGGCCGTTGTCGGTAAGCTGATAACCGCGCAGGAAAACCTGGTGCGATGGGTGCGAGCTGTAGGTCTGATTTTGGTCCACGAACGGCGTGGTGGTGTTGGATTGCTCATGGATGTCGTCGGCCGTGCCGAGAATGCCATCCGCCCCTGGCAGGTTGGTCGCGCGGGTCAGCACCATGAAGTTGGCGCTGCCGCCTGGCACATACAGCGGATCATCCGGTTGCAGCGGGATGAAGATGGTGCCCGAACCGCCTTTGGTAACCAGGTCCAGACCGTGATCGAAGAACTGCCCGAAGAAGGTCATCCAGGCGTTGAACGGCGCGGACAACCCCGCATCCGCCGTGGTGTTTTCGAACAGGTACACATCGTGGTCGTCGGCAGTACCGAACTGACCATCCATGCCGGGGCTGGCGACTATCCGTACGCCATCCTTGAGTACGTCGTCGTTACCCACCGTGCCGAAGTTGAGCTCACCGTCCGCACCCGGGTCGTAAGCCGTGGCATAGGCCGCCGGGTTGTTCGACGTCTGGTCGACGATCAGATTACTGATGGTGCGCGGCTGCGAGTCAAACACATAGCCGCTGTTCTGCTGGTACGACGATCCCGGGATGGCTGGCGAGCCGGGGCCGAAGAACCCGGCAGGTGCACCTTCCGCCGGATTGAAGACCGGATCGGCCAAGCGTGGAAAGGTGTTATCCGCGGCACCAAACTCGGTGTTGTTAATGCCGTTGAGGTTCATCAGGTTGTTGTTCGAGCCATCGACCGCACGCAGGCCCAATGGTGCGCGGATATTCGGGATCAGCGAGAGGATGTCCTGACCGGCCGCGTCTGCCTCGGCAATCTTGATTTGATCAAGAATGAAGTTGAGGTCGGAGCGGACCATGTGAAGGCCCGCGCCACCCGCAGTGGCATCGACGACAGGTGTCGGCGCCGTCGGCACAACCGGCGCGCCGGGAACCACCACGGCCGTCGGCTGCGAGAACACTATTTCAGTCGTGCCATGACCATCCTGGTAGATCGCCTTGACCCGCAGTGACAGCCCGGCAAGATCCGGGGAGACCTTGAACGCGGTGCCGTCGGCACTTTGGAACGCCAGGTCGCCGGCCGGCAACAGGATGATGTCCTCGAATACGCCGGTGCCTGGATTTGCCTCGAACTGCCAATAGTAGGAAACCGAGGTGTTGTTGACAGTACCCAGCAGATTACCCACCGCGATGTTGTTGGCATCGCGCACACCGGCCATGCTCACCGTCAGCGTGTCGCCCACTGTGATCGCGCCGCCGTTTCCGTCCGTGACGGTCGGCCTGCCCACCGGTTGTGCATTCAGCCCCGTCACCAGCACTTGCTGGGTATCGGCGAACTGCAGGCGTTCGATATGCAGCAAGGTATCGGTGCCGTCGCGACCCGCTACGGTATCTGCCACCGTCCACACATCGTCCGCCACATTGTCCGTGCCGCGGGTGTCATGCGTCACCACATACTCGGACTGGAGCCCGGAGAAAATGGCAGTGTCAAAGGCCGCCCCGCCCGTCGAGGTGCCGGACATGATTTCCCGCACGGCCTTGAGCTGACCCGGGTTATAGGTGCGGTCCAGCATGAGCGGGATCATATCGACCATGCTGTCGAAGGAGGCGATCTCGGGACCGGTATGGTTGACGTCGTCGGCGCCATACACCGCAATTCTGACGTTGATCCATTTGTCGCCATCGATCAGATCATCGCCCCCGCGGCCCTCGATCAGGTCACTGCCATTGCCACCGAGGATGATGTTGCCAGTGGCAAAGCCGGTGGTCGGCAAACCGGCATCGGCCAGAAACTGCTCCAGTCCACGGATCAACGCCACATTGGTCAATGCACCGCCCGTGGCACCACCGTGGTTGACGAGAGTGACCGCATCAACATCATCGCCTTTGAGCACATCGCCGAATTTCGAACCGGACAAGCCTTCGACCTCGGCAAAACGGTCGAGAATCGAGGCCGGCGAGGCGCCGACCGGATTGAACACCCCGGCGTTCTGGTTTGGCGCATTGCCGTGTGGCTGCGCCAGCGCGGCCAGGGACAGGTCAACGGTCACGCCGACCCTGTCATTTTTGTAGGTCACCCAGTCGAAACCGGACATGCCATCCATCTTGTCCTGGGCATCGCTGCCGACAAAGATGTCATCGCCACCCTCGCCGATCATTTCGTCGAAGCCACCACCACCGACAAAGATATCGTTGCCGACCACATCGTCATTGAGCAACGGCGAGAAGTTATCGCCAGGCGCACCGTCCTGCATGCCGTTCTCGATCCAGTCATCACCTTCGTTGCCGGTAGGTGGCAGGTTGGTCTTGGCGCCGAGGATGAAATCGTCACCCTGACCGCCGAAGGTGGTGGTGATGTCTTCGGTGGTGACGATGAAGTCCTGGCCATCGCCACCAAGGATCAGGTTGCCTAAAGCAAGCATGCTACCGGCCACGATCACATCGTTACCGGCATTGCCTTCCAGACGGTTGTCGCCGAACGAGTCGGTGATGATGTCATCGCCCGCGCCACCGAGTACCGCATCGTTCCCGGCGCCACCTTCGAGGCGGTCGTTGCCTGCGTCGCCGTAAACAGTGTCATCGCCGTCACCGGAGATGATGATGTCATTACCGGCGGTGCCGCCCAGGACGACATGGTCTTCACCGGTGTATTGCAGATAGTTACTGTCCGCACCCACGGTGTCGGGGTTGTCGCGGATCACCAGCGGCACGATTTCCACGCCGTTGATCATGATGCCGCCCGTTGGATCGGCTTTGCCGTCCACGCCAAGGTTAGTGAACTGATTGGCCTGATTCACTTCGAGGGTGAACGTCGGCGTCAGGAACACGGTGTTCGACAGGTGGGTGACATCGCTGTTGAGCATGATCAGCTTGGCAAAGGAGTTGTTCTCCAACTCGGTGCCGAAGTTCAGGCCTGCGGTACGCGACAGGTAGTAAAAGCGGTCGCCGTTCTGCAACGCCTCCAGCTGGGTTTCAAACACGAAGTTGAACGTCGAGCCGAGCATGCCGCCGAACGGCATTTTCTTCTCGGCGAGTCCACCGACCCAGAAGTCGATGTCGTCGAGGCCGGTGATCGTCACACCCGTCACGTCGTCGGCAGTACCCAGCAGCCCATCCTTGCCGGCCAGCGTTACGTTGGCATAAGCACCGGTGCTGTTGAGGAAGTCCAGGCGGTCAGCCGGTGAACCAGAACCGCCGAATACCAGCGCCAAGGCTGCAGCGCGTTTGTCTGCCAGTGTGGTCGCCGCCGTAATCGAGTCATGCGTGCCATAGGCAGCGATGAAGTTGACCAACGACTCGGGGTGCTTGAGGTGGTCCGCAAAATCAGCCCAACTGATGTACGGCTTGAGTTGGCTGTCGCCGGTTGATGTGTACATCTCACGGCGCGCTTCATTCAACGTGGGGATGCCAGTGTCGCGACCACGCGCCAGGTTCAGGGCCGGCAAATCGAGCGGTAGACCGAGCAGATTGTTGCGCAACGCTTCGGTGACGAACTCGTCGATCTCGTTGCCGAGCTGGCGGGTCACACCGCGAATGATCGCCCCTGCCGCTTCGTCCGCAGTCGCCCCGCTGCCGGCAAACGCCAGCGGGTTGAGGAAGGCCGCGATCAGACCCATTTGCGAGTCAGGGTTGTTCGGGTCAGTGAGGAGCGGATTGAACTCGGGGTCAAAGCGATCGACAGTCTCGGTCAACATCGAGTGACCGAAGCGGTACACCACGTGGGCGAACTCGGCGAGGATTGCCGGGTTGATTGAGGTGTCATACCCGTTGGGGGCAAGGAATCCGTCGATCTGCGGCTGAACGGTCCGCGCGAACTCCTCGAACACCAGGTGCTGGTACTGCATCTCGGTGCCGAACTTGGCGGCCTGGAACAGGCGTTCGCCGTCCCACACCAACGCCGCGATTTCAGCGGGTGTAGTCGGTATGGCGGCCACGTCGTCCACCAGCCACTCATTAAGGAAGGCCAGATCACCGGCGGCAAGGAGGGTGTCCTTGGTTTGCTGGACCAGGCGGTTGTGCTCGGAGTGGAACACATGGTGCACAGTGGTCAGGCCGATGTTCTCGTTCACCCGGCCGTCGCCGGCAATGTAGTGAGCGTCGAGCAGTTCGTTGTCGTAGGTCAGGTTGTTGCCGCCCGCACCAACCGGCTGAGCATTGCCGATATCAGTGTCAGCATCCGCCTGCAGAACCCCGCCGACGACTACCGGCGCGGCATTGTGGGCGATGTCGTCGAGGAAGCCATGCCCGGCGCTCACGGCGCTGGCCAGGCTTATCGGAGCATCCCGGTTGCCTTCGACCAGTTGAGTGACGTCATCCGCTGTCCCGGCGATCCCGTCAGCACCGTTGCTGACGCGCATCACCACCTGCGGCATGCCGCTCGCCCCCCGGATGAAGTTGCCATACGCATCGGTTGCCAGCAGCGGCACGCTGTGCACATCGGCGTCGGTCAGGTTGATACCGAGAATGTCACGGGCCTGGGCCTTGACCACCGCCCAGGTCGCCATGCCGCCATTTGTGCCGTCACCATCATCGGCAGTGCCGAACTTGCCATCGGCGCCGAGATCGCGATTGGTAATCAAGCGCCCCGTTGCAACAGGGTCACCTGCCGCGTTGAGGACATACTCGCGCAGGAACACCTGATGCGAGGGGTGCGAGCTGTAAGTTTGGCTTTGGTCCACGAAGGGCGAGGTGGTGTTGGGCTGGCCATCATCGGCAGTGCCGAGTATTCCGTCCGCGCCGGGGGTATGCACTGCACGTGGCAGCACCATGAAGTTGGTCGGGCTGCCCGGCACGAACAACGGATCGTCCGGCTGCAACGGAACAAAAACGAAGTCGGTACTGCTCTTGGTGACTAGGTCAAGGCCGTGGTCGAAGAACTGGCCAAAGAAGGTCATCCACGAGTTGAAGCCGGCGGTCAGACCGGCGTCCGCCGACACGTTGGGGATGAAGAACACTTCCTTGTCGTCGGCCGTGCCGAACACGCCATCCAGACCTGGGCTGATCACCGGGTCTGCACCGCCGTTCGCCGCTACTGCGGCCGGGTTGTTGGCGGTCTGGTCGACAATCAGGTTACTGATAATCCGTGGCTGCGGGTCGACCACCGTCCCTGACGCGGCATAGGCCGCTCGATACTGGGCATCAAGCAGGCGCAGGAAGGAATTGTCCGCGGCGCCAAACTCGCTTTGCCCGGCGACCAGGTTGTTGTAGCTGCCATCGACGGTGCGCAGGCCGAATGGCACCTGACTGTTGGGTAGCAAATCACTGAGGCTGGCGCCGTCGGCATGCGCTTCTGCGATGAAGATTTGCTTGAGGATGAACTCCAGGTCCGACTTGTTGAAATTGGCCATTTTGATTGCCCTCGATCTCTTTGGGGAAAGGACACGGGACGATAAGAATCCTCCCGCGCCCAGTCCGGTGCTGGCTTGCGCAGTGTGTTGGTTCTTTTTTTTTGGCGATCGCTGGCGCGGGATGGCAAAGCCGTTACACGGCCCCCCGGGATGCGCGCCTGGAATTCGCGAAAGAATGGCTCGCTCGGCGATTAGGCAGAGCGAACCCGAGCCTTGGGTGGGCCATGGAAACTTGAAGTAACGCCGAACTTCCTGAACAGCCCCTTCACTCCGCAGTAGAACGAAATCATCGACATGGTGTGCTCCATCGGGAAAATCATCACACCTTGCGCTGCCAAAAAGTTGACAGGCTTCAGGCGAGCGGCTCCCTCAATGACTGAGACTAAAGTTGCATAGCGAAAAATTGTCAATTTTACGACACGCAAAACAGACGACTGGTTATTGACCTCCTAACTAGCTGTTTTTATGAGACTTATAGGAATTAATTCGCGACATTAGAGCGAAATGTTATTTCAGATTGTTTCGACGACACCTACGCTGCTGCCATAAGAGCGACGCAGTGATTTGCAGGAGATCCGCCCTAGAGCGACCACCCCGCTTATCGACAAACTGCCTGTGGACTACATCTGTTAGCTGTTGCGCCGCAAGGGCTAACGGCTTTTCGAAGAGGGGTCACCCAAATGCACAAACAATCGAGCACTCGATCAGAACTGGCTGACGCGCTTTTTCGACTTCGCCGCAGTTTTTACTCGCTCGCAGGGTTCAGCGGCGTCATTAACGTCATGATGTTGACGCCAGCTATATATATGCTGCAGGTCTATGATCGGGCATTGGTCAGTCGCAACGTCACAACGTTGACGATGTTGACCATTCTGGTGATAGGCCTGTTCTTGCTGATGGCCACGCTGGAAATGTTCCGCACCCGCGTGCTGATCCGGGTCGGCAACTGCCTCGATATGGACCTCAATCGACGCATTTTCACCGCAGCATTCGAGCGCAACCTGAGCCGCGCCGGTGGGAATCCGGCCCAGGCCCTGCAGGATCTCGCGCAGGTGCGACAGTTCCTCACCGGCAATGGCCTGTTCGCTTTCTTTGATGCGCCATGGACGCCGATCTACCTGCTGGTCGCCTATCTGATCCACCCGCTGCTCGGACTGGTCACGCTGATCGGCTCGCTGATTCTGGTGGGCCTGGCTTATCTCACCGAGAAGGCGACGCAAAAGCCGCTGGCCGAAGCCAATCAGGCCGCCCTCTCCTCCGCCAGCTACGCCAACAACAACCTGCGCAACGCCGAGGTCATCGAGGCCATGGGCATGCTGCCGTCGATCGGCAAGCGCTGGTACCAAAGCCATTTGCGCATACTGGAAATGCAGACCCTGGCCTCCGACCGTGCCGCCCTGATCAGCAGCACCGGGCGCTTCGTGCGTATCACTTTGCAGTCGCTGATCCTCGGCGCCGGCGCGCTGCTGGCGATCGAAGGCAAGATCACCCCCGGGATGATGATTGCTTGCTCGATCCTCACCGGCCGCGCGCTGGGCCCGGTGGAACAAGTCATCGCATCGTGGAAGCAGCTGCTTGGCTGCCGTTCGGCTTGGGGCCGGCTGAACGAGATGCTGAACGACTATCCGCGCCGGCCACCGAGCATGTCACTGCAGCGGCCGCTGGGCATGCTGGCGGTGGAGAATGTGTTTGCCGGCGCCCCCGGCACCGGCAACACGATTCTGCGCGGGGTGAGCTTCAACCTTTCCCCCGGCGAAAGCCTTGGCATTATCGGTCCATCCGCCTCGGGCAAATCCACCCTCGCCCGCCTGTTGGTCGGCGTCTGGCCGGCACAGGCCGGCAAGGTGCGTCTGGACGGCGCAGACATCTTCACCTGGAACAAGGGCGAACTTGGCCCCTGGCTCGGTTACCTGCCACAGGACGTGGAGCTGTTCGAGGGCACCATCGCCGACAACATTGCGCGCTTTGGCGAAGTGGACAGCGACGCGGTCATCCGCGCCGCCAGGACTACTGGGGTGCACGAGATGATCCTGCGTCTTGCGCAGGGTTATGAGACCCGTCTGGGCACCGATGGCAGCCCGCTTTCCGGTGGCCAGAAGCAACGCATCGCCTTGGCCCGCGCGCTGTATGGAGAACCCAATCTGATTGTGCTGGACGAGCCGAACGCCAACCTGGACGACGTCGGTGAAAAGGCCTTGGTCGATGCGCTGGCCCAACTCAAAAACCGCGGCGCCACCGTCATTCTGATTTCCCACCGTCCCAATGTGCTCTGCGCCGTCGATAAGGTGCTGATGCTGCGCGACGGCGGCGTGCAGATGCTCGGCACTCGCGACGAAGTATTCGCAGCGCTGCGCAAGGCCAGTGTGATGCCTGCAGGCGCATCAACTCCGCTGGCCTCCGTCAAAGTACGGGAGTAACCGATCATGCAAATGAGCCAACACACCGACATGATTCACACCGACCCCAGGAACGTGGTGGATCTGGACGTCGGTAAACCCGTGCGCTGGGGCATGTTGCTGATGGTCGCCGGCTTCGGCGGCTTCCTCCTGTGGTCCTGGCTGGCGCCGCTGGATGCCGGCGTGGTCGCGACAGGCACGGTAAAAATCACCAGCAATCGCAAAGCCGTGCAGCATCTGAGCGGCGGCACCGTGGAGGCCATTCTTGTTCGCGAAGGCGATGCAGTGAAAAAAGGCCAGGAGGTGGTCCGCCTCGACTCGCTGCGTGCCGCTGCCGAACAGGGTGCGGTCAGCGCCCAGTACATCGTCAGCAAGACTGTGGAAAACCGCCTGGAAGCGGAACGTGACGGCCGCGATGTGGTGAACTACGATCCCGAATTGATCAAGCGCTTCGGGAATGACTACCGCCTGGTGGCCGCCATGGATCTGCAACAACGCCTGCTGGACACCCGGCGTGCCGGCCTCGCTGGCGAAATCAGCATCCTGCAGGAAAACCTCGCGGCGTCGGCGGTGCAGCTCAAGGGTCTGCAGCAGGTCTATGGCGCCCGCGCCTCGCAGATCAACTTCCTCAGCCAGGAACTAACAGGCACCCGCGCGCTGGCGGCCGAAGGCTACGTGCCGCGCAACCGCCTGCTTGAGCTGGAACGCAGCAATGCCGACCTCTCCGCCGGCCAGGCCGAGAACCTCAACAACATCGCTCGCGTGCGTAGCCAGACCACCGAAATCAAGCTGCGCATCCTGCAGCGTCAGCACGATTACCTGAAGGAAGTCGAATCGCAGCTCACCGACACCGCCAAGGAGAACACCACCCTGGCCGACCGCTTGCGTGCGCTGGACTATGAAGTGACCCACACGGTGATTCGATCGCCCATCGATGGCATGGTCCAGTCCCTGAGCATCGCTACCATCGGCGGGATCATTCAGCCCGGCTTCAAGATCATGGAAATCGTTCCGGACAACGAACCGCTGCAAGTCGACGCGATGATTCCCGTGCAAGCCATCGACAAGATGGTCCCCGGCCTGGCCGTGGACATCGCCTTCCCGGCCTTCAACCATGCCCGGACGCCCAACATACCCGGCCGCGTGAAAACCGTCTCCGCCGACCGCCTGCTCGACGAGGAAAGCAAGCAACCGTTCTACCTGGCTCAGGTGGAAGTTACGCCCGATGGCATGAGCCTTCTTGGCAGCAATCACATTCGTCCCGGTATGCCCGCCAGCGTCACCATCAAGACTGGCGAGCGCAACATGATGAGCTATCTTCTAAAACCAATGCTCGAGCGTGTTGACAGCTCCTTCAAGGAACAATGAAATGGACCGTCATTGCCTGTTCTTCAGCCTGCTGGCTCTGTCCCTCCCGACCAGCGCCATGGACCTCAAACAAGCCTGGGATCTGTTGCAGTACCAAGGCCCCGTCTATCGCGCCGCCGTGCATGAAAAAGAGGCCGGTGCGCAAAACCGCGACATCGGCTTGGCCGGCCTGCTACCGCAAATCAATGCCTCGGCCTACGACAACAAGGTCAATGGCACCCAGCGTCAAAGCGGCATCGAAAGAGATCTCGACTACACCTCCAAGGGCGCTAACGTGCGCCTGCGCCAGCCGCTGTTCAACAAACAGAAGATGGCCGAGTACCGCCAAGGCAAGCAGCGTGCCGACTACAGCGTCGCGGTGTTCGATGCCAAGAGTCAGGATGCCGCAGTGCGCCTGGCTGAAAGCTATTTCGACGTGCTCCTGGCCAGCGAAACCATCACCCTTGCCAAGTCCAAGCTGAGCGCCTTCGACGAGCAACTCGCCTCGGCGAAACGGCGCATGGAGTTGGGGGCCGGCACCGTCACCGACATCGACGAGTCGGCCGCTCGCCGCGACCTCGCCGTGGTTGAGCTGATCGAAGCGCAGGACAACCTGGTCAACGCGCGCCGCAAGCTTGAGGAATTTATCGGTGAAACCCCCGAATCCCTGACCACCTTGCGTCCGAGCTTCGATACACCACCGCTGCTACCTAGCAACCTGCAAGACTGGTTGGTCAAAGCCCAGACCGACAGCCCGCTGATCCATGCGCGCCGTCATAGCAGCGACCTCGCCGAAGAAGAAGTGAAGCGCGCCAAGGCCGGCCACTGGCCAACACTGGATTTCGTGGCCGGCTACACCGCGGGTCAGAGCCAATCAATCTCCGAGCTGAATCAACGCAACCGCTACGCCTCAATCGGGCTGGAAGTAAACTTCCCGTTGTACAGCGGTGGCGGCACCAGCGCGTTGACACGCCAGGCCAGTGCCAATAGCTACAAGGCCCTGGACGAACTCGACGCCACGCGCCAGGAAGTCATCACCGGTACCACCCGTGAGTATCGCGGCGTAGAGAGCGGCGCCCAACGTATTCGCGCGCTGGAGAGGGCAGTGGAGTCCAACGAACGCTCACTGAATTCGACACGCAAGGGCTTCAAAGAGGGGGGCACCAGCACCAATGCGGACGTCCTCAATGCCGAAGAGCTGCTCTTCGTTGCGCGCCACGATCTGTTCGAGGCCAAGCTGCGCTACTTGATGTCGCGCCTGCGCCTGGCCTCTTCGGTGGGCAGTCTGGGCGACGACGATATCGACCACATCAACGACTACCTCGGCCCGGAACTGTTGGTCACCAACTGACTTTCACCTGTGCGGCACTTCTACAAGGTGGTCGGCAAAACCCAGGCACAACAGCGTAATGCCGATCAGTTAAGCCATTTCAGCCGCAACGCAAACCTTGTAGCAGCTGGCGAAGCCTGCGTTCGGCTGCGGAGCAGTCGTGAAATCAGACGACGAGGTGTTTCAGGAAGACCTCGCGCTCAGGTTTTACGACTGCTCCGCAGCCGAACGCAGGCTTCGCCAGCTGCTATGTATGGACTCGCCCCCACTGTCGAGCAGCCTTTGTACAACCGGCCCCCGGAAGCCTTCAGGCATAGGTTTT
>NZ_VOBM01000072.1:0-15674 GCF_008370005.1 Pseudomonas sp. ANT_J28 | reverse complement strand
CGGCAACAGGGACTTCAGACTAACAATGCAAACCTGCGTCGCTGCGCTCCGACTGCCTGTCCGAATGAGCGTGGAATGAGTGTCCGGATGTTGGTGGGCTGAGTGTCCGGATGGCGTGGAATCCGCAGCCACGCCAGCAAGCAGCAGGCATTGGCGATCAGCCCTTCTTGACAGTCTCTCGAGCCTGTCGGAACGCTCCGTATGCTTTAACGGAAATGGATGACATACGCTGATCATCGGATTGGGCAGAATCGGAACAGGAGCTGCCGCATAACCGGGAGCAGATACACAACAGGGATGTAGACAATGATTGACGCTACTAAACCGGACGTCGAAACCGCTGATTTTACTGAACAAGAAATCAGAACTTTCAGCTTTGATACTCGGCAGTCAACATTGCTTCACAAATTCGCCGAAGATCTGGCCGCCATCGGCGGGCCACAGGCATCAGGAGCCAAGTCCAAAGCTTCTCTGGCAACCACCGAATTAAAGTCCTCGTTTTCGAAAGACCAATGCGAACTGCTGGGTGCCTACTCCGATGGCCTTGTTTCCGTGCTGATCTTTGAAGGCCTGCAAAAAATCACCGATGTCAGCCCTCCAAATGAACTGCCAGACCTGACATCCCTGGAAAATCGATACGACGTCCTTTGCCTGGCCGCCCGTAATCAGATCTTGTTGAAACTGGTGGATAATAGTGCCTTTGCCTATGACATGGACAACGAAGGAAAACTGGTCAGATTGGTGGCCAACTTCAAGGGTGGCGGGCTCATCAAAATCAATGCCGAGACGGAAATCAAAGAACTGAGTTCCCATTCCGGCCTCGCACTTGGTCCGCATACCGAGGCGCCTTACTGGTGCGCCGTGAACGCGAAAGACGGGCACTCGCCCTCTCCGTCGTCGCTCATACTTTCCGCCTTGTGGAACCCGAGCCTGGAACCTACGCGGGTCATTCCACTACCCCCCATACTCGAAAAAATTGGCGTCACCAACTGCCTCGCACTGACCACGGATAACTTCCAGTTCACTCGTAGTGACTCCTTTGTCAGTGGCAAAGGGGAAGATGGCCGCAACGTTTCGATTCTGGAGTTCGACGACAAGGTCGGGTTCGCAGCCCGCTTTAACTCGTATCGCTTTTCGGTCAATGACAACGTCTCGACCTTTGTCAAAACGGCTTACGCCACCCTTTGCCTAGGTGTGGGCGAGGCAACCCCGGTTGAATACACGCTGACCCAGGAGTCGGCCATGGTCATCAATAACGTCCGGGCTTTGCACTGTCGCGATGTCATCAAAGACAACAGACGGGTCCTGGTTCGCATTTTCGGACTTTCAAAATTTTCTTCCCCTCTCGTTATTTCAGAGGACCCGTTACTGCTGCAGGGCTGATTTTTCAGTATTCAGGCCGTTGAACGATCCGTCATTTGATGACAGGCCAATAACGATAAAGAGGGAATGTAATGTCTTGGGATGTCATTGGCATGTTGGCGCTCGTCGCTTTTTGCGCCGGTTTTTTTGATGCGATTGCCGGTGGTGGCGGTTTGATCACCCTGCCTGCTTTATTTCTGGCGGGCGTAGATCCGATCAGTGCAATTGCAACGAACAAGTTCCAGGCCGCGTCGGCAACTATTTCGGCAACTGTAACCTTTGCTCGCAAAGGAATGATCGAGTGGCGCGAAGGTCGCCACCTGGTCGTCTGCGCATTTATTGGCGGCGCCACTGGCGCCTTGCTGGTCAGCTCTATTGATAAGCGCTATCTGGAAGTTTGCGTGCCTATCATGCTGATTCTGGTGGCCGTCTATTTTGCGCTCTCCCCGAAGCTGGTCAACGAAGACCGACGCAAGAGAATCGGTATTCTGCTTTTTTCGTTTACCGTGGCGCCGATCCTGGGTTTTTACGACGGTATATTTGGTCCAGGTGTGGGCTCTTTCTTTATCGTTGGATTTGTACTTCTCTGCGGCATGGGCATGATGCGGGCCATGAGTTTTACCAAACTTGCCAACGCCTCATGCAACCTCGGCGCCCTCTCGGTCTTCATTACCAAAGGTGTGATTATCTGGCCGATCGCCATAGCCATGGCTTTGGCAGCCTTCGTCGGCGCTCAATTGGGTGCACGAGCCGCTGTTCGGGTCGGTCCACGGTTGATTAAACCCATGTTGATCGTTGTCTGCTGCGCCTTGGCCATCAAGCTGCTAAGCGTAGAAACCAATCCTTTGCGCGTTGCGATCATCAATTCATTGGCTTCGTTATGATCACCGGTTCGGCGCTGACCAGCGCTTCCTGCCTTCAATCGCCATCGCAGTTCGATAAGCCGCCGATCGGCCCTGCGCATTATTTTAACGATCAAAAATTAACCGGCACGACGCTTGGGTAGCTATTCATCACCACTCCAGTGGAAAACCAGATTGCGTGCCGTGCCGCTTCCTACATCCGTAGTGTCATGCTTCGCCTCGCCATTACGCGTCGCCACCACGGTGTACTTGCCGGGGGGTAGCTGAACGTACACCAGCGGGCCAGCCTGACTCAGCTTCAGTACCGTCTGCCCTGCCTCTTTCTGAATGACCACATCCACATCCGGAACGTATTTGTTCTCCGCACCGATAGAGAATGCCATGTGCAGGTTGTAGCCGGCAGCTTGCTGGATGGCTTTCGACTCATCCTCGCCGATCCCCCCGGACAGGTAAGTGATCCCGCCTTGCTGTTGCGGCTGGACTTGCACACCCGAACTGTCGACGGGTTCAAGACTGGCAGCGCTCAACATGACGGGAAACATCAATACGCCAACAGCGGCGATGGGCAACAGGAATGAATGGACGCACTTCATGATGGCGACTCCCGGGTTGCGCGGAACCCAATCGTTACTCCTTTTAGATTTGTAGCTGAATGTTCAAGTTTTAGATCGATTCGCACTTGAACTCACTGCGAATCGGACTACGTGATGTGCTCTTCATGCATGAGACGCCGTCGGCCCGGTCCTGCAAAGCAAATCCACCTTTCCTTCCGATTTACCAGCAACGCCCGGCATCGCGGGCTATCACTCTCTTGCCATCCTCTTCCGCCTGTTTCCTTCAGCTGCGGAAAATGTCATGACCTCCCTCAAACCCGATCACAAAGATCCACAAATAACCTCACTGCTCGGCAATCTTGGCGAATTGATCCGCGAAGCGCGTCAGAAGGTATTACGAGCGGTCGATACCGTTCAGGTGCAAACCTGCTGGCAGATCGGGCGGCATATTGTGGAGTTCGAGCAGGAGGGGGCCCGGCGAGCGGGTTATGGCAAGCAGCTGCTGTCGACGCTGGCGAAGAGTCTGACAGCAGAGTTTGGCAAGGGCTTTGACATCTCCAACCTTCGCTACATGCGCCTGTTCTATCAAGCATTCCCAATTCGTGACGCACTGCGTCACGAATTGAGCTGGACCCACTATCGCAGGCTGCTGCGCGTCGATAACGACCACGCTCGCCATTGGTACATGAATGAATCAGCCCTGCAGAACTGGTCAAGTCGCGCCCTCGAGCGCCAGATCAATACCCTCTATTACGAACGCTTGCTGGCGAGCCGCGACCGGGCTGCCGTCAAACAGGAAGCTGCCACCAACATCCAGCAAATGAACGCCAGCCCTCGGGATTTCATCCGGGACCCAGTGCTACTGGAGTTTCTCGGCCTGCCCAATGCGGGCTTGATCCAGGAAAGTGAACTTGAACAAGCATTGATCAATCAACTCCAGGGCTTCCTGCTCGAATTGGGCAAAGGCTTCGCCTTCATCGCTCGCCAGCAACGCATCAGTACCGAAAGCAAAGACTTCTACATCGATCTGGTGTTCTACAACTACCTGCTCAAGTGCTTCGTCATCTTCGACCTCAAGCGCGGCGTACTGACCCACCAGGATGTCGGCCAGATGGACATGTACGTGCGCATGTACGACGACCTCAAGCGCGGACCGGCGGATGGCCCCACCGTCGGCCTCATTCTCTGCGCGCAAAAAGATGAATCAGTGGTGCGCTATTCAGTACTGCAAGGCAACGAACAACTGTTCGCCAGTACATACAGATTGGTACTGCCAAGCGAGGAGGAACTTCGCACAGAACTGGATCGGGAGTGGGCGGTGCTTGAGGAGCGGTTACTCAAGCAAAGGCCCCGATAAGCAAGGGTGGATTGTTCATAAACGGCGTGAAGACTATGGTGACTGGCTAACCGCAAAGGTTCAAAGCCGATGAATTTACAGGACATGCCCTCACTGGCCCCGACGCAACTTGAATTGCCGTTACCCACCGGCACACCTGGTGACGCTTTCAAGGAACCCGCCGCCGACGGTTTCATCCTTGGCGGCTTCACCTGGCGGCATGCGCATCAAGACTCGACCCGTCCTGTGGTGATCATTAACGCCGCAACATCGGTCCGCTGTCGGCACTACTCGCGCTTCGCCGATTACCTGTTCGCCAACGGCTTCGACGTAATCACTTACGATTACCGCGGCATCGGCGAATCACGGCCGGCGTCGCTGAAAGGGCTTCGGGCTTCATGGTCAGATTGGGGCGCGCTGGACTTTGAGGCGATGCTCAAGCGCGCTCAGCGTGAATTTCCCGGGCAACCCATCGACGTCGTCGGTCACAGCTTTGGAGGCTGTGCAGCGGGCCTGGGAGCTTCCGGGCATATGATTCGACGTCTGGTGACCGTCGGTGCGCAATTCGCTTACTGGCGCGATTACGCGCCCGCCCATCGCTGGCGGATGTTCGGCAAGTGGCATCTGGTGATGCCGTTGATGACATTGCTTTGCGGCTACTTCCCCGGCAAACGTCTCGGCTGGCTAGAGGACACCCCCGCCGGCGTGGTTCGCGACTGGAGCATGCCCACCGCGCACTACGAGAAACGCCCCAGCGGTCGCGTCCTTCACGCAAAAACCGGGCGACTGCCCTTCTCATCCGTCACCGCACAAAACCTGGCCATCAGCCTCAGCGACGATCCTTACGGCACGATTCCGGCCATCGAACGGCTGCTCGGTTACTTCACCAACAGCACGAACGCCCACTTGCGAATCGCCCCCGAAGACATCGGCGAAAAAGAAGTCGGACATTTCGCCTTTTTTCGTAGCGCATACCAAGCCACACTATGGCCCATTGCACTGTCCTGGTTGCAGACCGGCGAACTGACCCCCGACACACCCGGGCGGCTAGTGCCACGCAGCTGATCGATTTGCCCTCTCAACGAAATACGGAACGACGCCCATGGCATCCGCCAACAAGCAGAACAAACGCGCCACACGCGCCAAAGCCAAGGCCAAGCAGAACCGCACCCAACGGGCCGCCGCGCCGGTCGAACTGGACCCGAACGATGATCGTATCGACTTCGAATCGGTGGATCTGACCGAGCTGTTCAAAGAGATGATCGACGCGCAAAAGATCAGCCAACAAGCTATGTGCGCGGCCTTTCTTGAACACCCGCTGCTCGCGTTGGTGCTGGAGCAGGAAGGCGAAGAAACAGCGACAGACTTCATCATCGCTGCGCTGATCGAATACCGCCAATGGTCCACCGAAGCGGACGAAGCCAGTGCCCTGGCCTGGATCGAATCCCCGGCCTTCCAGATTGATTACGTGGCAGCTTCCGAAGCTATCGCGGCCCAAAACCAACAGAAACCGAACTGAGTTCCCATGGCCTCCCTGAACAAGCAACAGAAACGCGCCAAACGCGCCAAGATCAAAGCCAAGCAAATCAATATTCACGGCAGAAAACCCGCCGCACTGGACGATGACCTGGGGGAAATCGGCGAGCCGATCCCGGAATACACCCTGGCGATGTTCAGCAAAATGCGCGACGCAGAAGCCACCAGCCGTAACGATATGCTGCTGTCCCTGCTGTCGAACCTCGCCGACATCATCAGCGACCATCCAGAACTGCTGGACATGGAAAACGCCGACAACGAAGCCATGGCCGCCACTCACCTGGCCGCCGACATGCTGATCGATTACCGCATGTGGGCCGACGGCATGGACCGCGACACCGCCCAGGCCTGGCTGACGGACCCGCAGTTCATCACTGACTTCGGCACGGCGCTCGACAGCTATCGCGAGTCGCTGGATGCCCAGGAAGAAAAGGCTGAGTAAACACTCGCCTCAGAACAAAAACGGCCGCTTGTCATCACTGACAGCGGCCGTTTTGCTTTATGCGGTGCGAATCAGCTCAGCACCACCGAGCCCATCTTCTGCAGCTTGCGACGGCGAGCCACAAACAAACCGGCAGCCACCACCAGCAAACTCAGCAGACCGGTCGCGAGGATCTCCACGCGATGCGCTTCCTGGAACAGCATGATCGTCAGGGCCGCAACGATGAATATGATCACCGCGTAGGTCAGGGCCGGGAACAGCCACATGCTGAAGGCGATTTTTTCACCCCGTGCCATGCGCTGCTTGCGCATACGCAGTTGCGAAATCGCGATCACCAAGTACACCAGCAGCGCGATAGCGCCGGAGCTGGCCAGCAGGAATTCGAACACGGCGGCCGGGGCCACGTAGTTGGCGAAAACCGCGATGAACGCAGCACCGGTGGACAACATGACGGCCCAGTACGGCGTGCCGCTCTTGTTGGTGCGCTGGGAAACGGCCGGTGCATCACCGCGCTTGCCCAGGGAGAACATCATGCGTGAGGCGGTGTACAGCGCCGAGTTCAGGCAGCTGGTCACAGCAACCAGCACCACGATGTCGACGATCAGCTTGGCATTCGGGATGCCCATGCGCTCAAGCACGGTCTGGTAGGAACCGACGCTGGCCAGAATCGGGTCGTTCCAAGGCACCAGGGCCACAACGATGAAGATCGACACGAGGTAGAACAAGCCAATCCGCCAGATCACCGAGTTAGTGGCCTTGGAGATTTGCTGGCCAGGGTTCTTCGATTCCGCGGCCGCAATGGTCACGATCTCGGTGCCCATGAAGGAAAACATGGTGGTCAGGATCGCGCCCAACACTGCGCCCATGCCGTTTGGCAGGAAGCCCTGGGTGTCAAACAGGTGCGAAACGCCGCTGACCTGGCTGTTCGGCAGGAAGCCGAAGATCGCCAGAATGCCGAGGCCAATGAAACCGATGATCGCCACGACTTTGACCAGGGCGAACCAGAATTCGAATTCACCGTAGTTCTTCACACTGAACAAGTTGGTGACTGTCAGCAGCAAAGTGATGATCAACGTGAAGGCCCAGATCGCCACATTCGGGAACCAGGCGTGCAGGATGGTCGCGGCGGCGTTGGCTTCCAGCGGAATCACCAACACCCAGAACCACCAGTAGAGCCAGCCGATGGTGAAACCGGCCCAGTGACCGATCGCGCGATCGGCGTACGTCGAAAAGGAGCCTGTGTCCGGCGAAGCCACGGCCATTTCGCCGAGCATGCGCATCACCAGCACCACCAGCATACCGGCGGCGGCGTAGGCCAACAGCACGGCTGGGCCTGCGGCGGCGATGGCGTGGCCGGAGCCGACGAACAGGCCGGCGCCGATAACCCCGGCGATCGACAGCATGGTCACATGACGCGGTTTGAGCCCCTGTTCGAGGCCATTGGAGCTTGGGGTACTGCTCATTGAAACTACCTTTGTAAGGGAAAGCGAAAGCGTGCATTCCGCCTGGAATTCTTTCTCGTAAAAAGAAACCAACGGGGCGTTCTGGATTCTGTACGCAATAATTGCGCCAAAATGTTTCAAACTCCTCAAGCTCGGGGCCTGTAGCGCGACCGGACAGTCATCGCAAGTCCTTGAGATTAATGGCAATTCGCCAGAGCGTTACCCTGCGACCCACTTTAAGAACGAAACGGCGCACCAGAAACACACCAAAAAATATAGCGACGCACAATAAAAGTGCGGCTCAGGAACGTTTGGCCGGTTAGCGCTTCCAACCCCCCGCCAAAGCTGGCAACATCGCGCCCTTTTTTGGGACAGCCCCGCCTTTTTTATCAACAGGCAGGGTTCAAACGCCTGTTCGGTTGATAGCAGCGCGACAGTCTGCTGTACCGATGCGACAACCTGCCACAGACCTTCCGTTTACCGCTCGTAGCGCTGTTGGCTGCCATTCAGACGCTATGCTAGCTTGGCCGCCTCGCCAGGAAGGCCGCCAACAGCAGGAGCGAAATACTTATGAGGAACGCACATGGCTGAGGCCACGCCCGCGCTTGAAATCCGCAACTTGCACAAACGCTACGGACAGCTTGAGGTGCTCAAAGGCATCTCGCTGACCGCCCGCGACGGCGACGTGATCTCGATCCTGGGTTCCTCCGGTTCCGGCAAGTCCACCTTCCTTCGTTGCATCAACCTGCTGGAAAATCCGCATCAGGGCCAAATCCTGGTGGCCGGCGAAGAACTCAAGCTCAAAGCCGCCAAGAACGGCGAACTGGTCGCTGCCGACGGCAAGCAGATCAATCGCCTGCGCAGCGAGATCGGTTTTGTATTTCAAAACTTTAATCTCTGGCCGCACATGAGCGTGCTCGACAACATCATCGAAGCGCCGCGCCGCGTACTCGGCCAGAGCAAGGCCGAAGCCATCGAAGTCGCCGAAGCCTTGCTGGCCAAGGTCGGCATCGCTGACAAACGCCATGCCTACCCAGCGCAACTCTCTGGCGGCCAGCAACAACGCGCGGCCATCGCCCGCACGCTGGCCATGCAGCCCAAGGTGATCCTGTTCGACGAACCCACCTCCGCCCTTGACCCGGAAATGGTCCAGGAAGTACTTAATGTCATCCGCGCATTGGCCGAAGAAGGCCGCACCATGCTGCTGGTCACCCATGAAATGGGCTTCGCCCGTCAGGTTTCCAGCGAGGTGGTGTTCCTCCACCAGGGCCTGGTAGAAGAGCAAGGATCGCCACAGCAGGTGTTCGAAAACCCGCTTTCGGCGCGCTGCAAACAATTCATGTCCAGCAACCGCTAACGGAGCTACCCGCATGCAGAACTACAAAAAAATCTTCCTGGCTGCTGCCGTCACCCTGGCCTTCAGCGCCGGTGCCGCCGCCGAGACCTTGAAGATGGGCATCGAAGCGGCCTACCCGCCGTTCAACAACAAAGATGCCAGTGGCAATGTCGTCGGCTTCGACAAAGAAATCGGCGACGCCCTGTGCGCCAAGATGAAAGTCGAATGCACCGTGGTTACATCCGACTGGGACGGCATCATTCCGGCCCTGAACGCCAAGAAATTCGATTTCCTGATCTCCTCGATGTCGATCACCGACGAGCGCAAGCAAGCGGTGGACTTCACCGACCCGTACTACTCCAACAAGCTGCAATTCATCGCGCCGAAAAACGTCGATTTCAAAACCGACAAGGACTCCCTGCAAGGCAAAGTGATCGGCGCACAACGTGCGACCCTCGCCGGCACCTGGCTGGAAGACAACATGGAAGGCGTTGAAGTCAAACTCTACGACACCCAGGAAAATGCCTACCTCGACCTGACCTCCGGTCGTCTGGACGGCATCCTGGCGGACAAGTACGTCAACTACGAGTGGCTGAAAAGTGACGCCGGCCGTTCTTATGAGTTCAAAGGCGACCCGGTGGAAGAAAGCGACAAGATCGGTATCGCCGTACGTAAAGGCGATGAGATTCGTACGAAGCTGAACACCGCACTGAAAGAAATCGTCGCTGATGGCACCTACAAAAAGATCAACGACAAGTACTTCCCGTTCAGCATCTATTGATTCTGACCTGCCAGGCCGGCGCCGTTCTCTGACGGCGCCAGTTCCTGGCATTGCCTGCCGCGATTTGAAAAGAAATCCATGACTATCGATCTCTACGGATTCGGCCCGGCGCTCGCCGCTGGCGCGCTGATGACTGTGAAACTGGCACTCTCGGCCTTGTGCCTGGGGCTGGTGCTCGGTCTGCTCGGCGCCTTGGCCAAGACTTCCCCGTACAAGCCGCTGCAATGGCTTGGCGGCACTTATTCAACCCTGGTTCGCGGCATCCCTGAATTGCTCTGGGTGCTGTTGATCTACTTCGGCACGGTCAACCTGATGCGAGCCCTGGGCGAGTTCTTCGGCAACCCCGACCTCGAACTCAATGCTTTCGCCGCCGGCGTAATTGCACTGGGACTGTGCTTCGGCGCCTACGCCACGGAAGTGTTTCGTGGTGCAATTTTGGCTATCCCCAAAGGTCACCGAGAAGCGGGCGTGGCGTTGGGTCTGTCGAAACTCCGTATTTTCACCAAACTGATCATGCCGCAGATGTGGCGCATCGCCCTGCCTGGGCTGGGCAACCTGTTCATGATCCTGATGAAAGACACCGCACTGGTATCGGTCATCGGCCTGGAAGAAATCATGCGCCATGCACAAATCGGCGTGACCGTGTCCAAGCAGCCGTTCACCTTTTATATGGTGGCTGCGTTCATGTACCTGGGCCTGACGATTCTCGCCATGACCGGCATGTACTTCATGGAAAAACGCGCCGCTCGCGGCTTCGCGAGGAGCACCCAATGAACTGGGAAGTCATCATCAAGTGGCTGCCGAAACTGGCTCAGGGCGCGACGCTGACCCTGGAACTGGTGGCCATCGCCGTGATCGCCGGTTTGCTGCTGGCAATTCCACTGGGCATCGCACGCTCGTCACGACTCTGGTACGTGCGGGCACTCCCCTACGGCTACATCTTCTTTTTCCGTGGTACGCCGTTGCTGGTTCAGCTGTTCCTGGTCTACTACGGCCTGGCGCAGTTCGACGCGATCCGTAACAGCTCGATGTGGCCGTACCTGCGCGATCCGTTCTGGTGCGCCACAGCGACCATGACGTTACACACCGCGGCCTACATCGCCGAGATCCTGCGCGGCGCGATCCAGGCGATTCCACCGGGCGAGATCGAAGCGGCGCGCGCCCTGGGCATGTCCCGGGCCAAAGCGCTGGTCTACATCATCCTGCCCCGTGCCGCGCGCATCGGTCTGCCCGCCTACAGCAACGAAGTGATCCTGATGCTCAAGGCCAGCGCCCTGGCCAGCACCGTGACCATGCTGGAACTGACCGGCATGGCCCGCACCATCATTGCCCGGACCTACCTGCCGGTGGAGATCTTCTTCGCGGCGGGCATGTTCTATCTGCTAATGGCTTATGTGCTGGTTCGCGGCTTCAAGCTGCTGGAGCGCTGGCTGCGCGTCGATGCCTGCCAAGGGCGTTGATTCCTGCGTGCTGACGGGTGAGGCCTTACTCGCCCGTTTCACGGCGCTGGATGCTTTTCTGATCGAGCATCAGGCGCTGTGGAAGCCTCGGCCGTTTACTCATCTGCAGCTTCCATGGGAAGCGTCCTACCCGGAACTGGCCGAATGGCTACGCGGGCGGTCGCTGGAGGACGCGGAACACGCGCATAACAACCCAGCTCTTTTGGACGCGCCGGAGCCGTTTGCCTCATTGGCGGCGATGTCCCTTGAGTTGAGCGCGGTGGATGAATTGCCGGCTCATGCGCTTGAAGCGGCAGGCCATCGATTGAATGTCGATGTGCCAGGGCGTAAGTGGCAGCAAATCGAAGCCTTCGCCAGTCGCTTGCAGTTTGATGACGCGCCGAGCCATTGGCTGGACTGGTGCTCGGGCAAAGGCCACTTGGGTCGACGGTTGCTGACAGCCGGGCAACAGCTGACCTGCCTGGAATACGACCCGGCGCTGGTAGTCAGCGGTCAGGCACTCAGTCAGCGTCATCAATTGCATGCACTTCATATCGCGCAAGACGTGCTCGCGCCCGGTGCCGCCTCTTTATTGAAGGCTGACCACACGCCGGTAGCGCTGCACGCCTGCGGTGATCTGCATGTGCGGCTGATGCAGCTCGCTAGCGCCACCGGTTGCAAGCAGCTGGCCATTGCCCCTTGCTGCTACAACCGGATCAGTGTGGGCGAGTACCAGACGCTTTCCTCTGCGGGCATGCGATCCGACCTACAACTGTCGCTCGAAGACCTCTCGCTGCCAATGAACGAAACCGTCACCGCCGGCGCTCGCGTCCGACGTCAGCGCGACACCTCCATGGCCCGGCGCCTGGCCTTCGACCTGCTGCAGCGGCAGCTGCGCGGCATTGACGAATACCTGCCCACCCCATCCCTCCCCAGTGCCTGGCTGGATAAATCCTTCGCCGATTACTGCCATCATTTGGCCGCGCTTAAAGAGTTATCCACAATCGGCTCGCAGGATTGGTCAGCACTTGAAGCCGTCGGTTGGCAGCGATTGGCCGAAGTGCGCAATCTCGAGCTACTGCGCGGACTTTTCCGACGCCCGTTGGAGCTTTGGCTGGTACTCGATCGGACACTTTTCCTCTCCGAGCAGGGTTATGCCGTTCGCCTCGGAACCTTCTGCGAAACCCCGCTTACACCGCGTAATTTCCTGATCCTGGCTGAGCGCCCTTAAAGCGCCTCAGCCTGTGGATAACTCTGGGGATGAAATTATCGTGGATCCAATATATACGGCTGTTTCGGAGCTGAAACACAACTGTTCAATTTTCGTACACCTGTAAAAAAAGCGGAAAAACAGGCATTTGCGATCAAATGAGAACGGCTCCGCAAATTTGCCTCTAAGCAGGTGCGGAACATATCCCGTTGTGCATAAGCGTTCAGCCAAAACAACATAACCGACCTGCGAAACCTCAACTATCTTTGCCAAACGCCAGAATTGCCTGGCGCTCAAACAGCAAGGAGCTGGGAAAAACATGAGCACATTGAACAGTGCGCAGGAAGCTGTAGATACCGTCGCCAACCAAGCCATTTATGCTGCGCTGCAGCAAACCTTCGCGGTGGGTGGTGCCATCATCAACAACGCAACGGGCGAGATCATCGCGGCGCTGCACAACAATGTGCTGATGCCTTTCCCCGGCAGCGGCACCACTTACTTTCTACCTCATGACCCGACCGCACACGGCGAGCGGCAATTGGTGGACTGGTACTACGAAAACGTCGCGCCATTGAACCTGCCACCGCCCAATCAGTTGACTGTCGTCACCACGCTGGACCCGTGCGCCATGTGCGCTGGTTCACTGCTGACTGCAGGATTTAACGTCGCCGTCAGTGCGATCGATGACTACGCGGGCATCAACTACAACAGCCAGTTCACCTTTCCGGCGCTGCCGCCGCAGATCCGCCAACAGGCGCAGGACACCTGGGGTTATTACGCGATTGCGGCGCCTGTCAGCCGGGCTTATCAAGGTTCGACCAGCCCGGTATTCGGCGGCCAGACCATCGACTCGGCGGCTTACTTCCTCACCAGCTCGATCTTCTCCGCCAGCGTCAACACCGTACGCGAGGCCAGCAACAACAGCGGTCTGCCGCCGGATCAATTGCAAAACCCGGCAAACCTCCCGGCCAACAGCAAAGTGCGCCAGGCACTGACTGCGCTCAGCCCGTTTGCGCTGACCGTGCAATCGGCCAACCCACGCGACCCCGGCGCAGAACTCGCCCCGCCACTGTTACAAACCGCACAGCACAGCCCGGTGTTCAACTCGGTAGCCCTCATCGATCCATTCGGCAACCTGCTGGTGTGCCTGGGAGGCGTCGAGAACCAGTCGCCGATTCGTACAGCGTTCATGGAAACCACCCGCAACTACGCGGTCATGCGCTGGACCCTGATGAACGACCCCGACCCGGTGGTTCGCGCCCAGGCCGAGCAATACCTGACGCATCCAAAGTACGGCACCTTCGTCTTCCTCTACGCCCCCGACCCCACCACCCCGCAGGCCGTGATGACCTTCGGCGCGTACGGTTCGACCATGGAAGGCCCCGTGCCGCAGAGCTATCCGTCCAACCTCCAATACGTACTGCTGCCGGGCAACACCACCGCACAAGCGCTGTCGACACTGGCCCAAAACCTGCCGCCGTTCTACACGCAAAGCGTGCAAGTGGCGCCCGCGCAGGTGCTGAGTCAGGACCTGATCAACGCGGTGAAAAACGGCGTGTAACGCTTTAAAGCCATCGCCTTGGCCGGCCCCGCAGAAGCGTCCGCGGCGCCGGCCTGACCCCTGCGCAAAAATAGTCTGAATTCAGGGGTTTACAGAACCAACCCAATCGCTATAATCGTCGCCCTAACACGCCGGTATAGCTCAGTTGGTAGAGCAACTGACTTGTAATCAGTAGGTCCCGGGTTCGACTCCTGGTGCCGGCACCATACAAAACAAAGCCCTCGTAGAAATACGAGGGCTTTGTTGTTTTCGGGGTTTGGAAACGCTGGCCTTAGTGACCCGCGCTCTGCCCACCATCAACGTGCAGGATCTCGCCGGTGACAAAGTTGGCGCTGTCCAGATACACGACCGCTTGAGCAATGTCGCTGATCTCGCCCATGTGCCCGACCGGGTGCAGATTGCCCAGCGCTTCATGGGTTTCTTCGCCGTGCATTGGCGTCTTGATGATGCCGGGGCTGACCGCGTTCACCCGAATCCCGCGTTTGGCGTACTCGATGGCCAGGGATTTGGTCGCCGCGTTCAGGCCACCTTTAGTCAGCGAAGCCAGTACCGACGGCACACCGTCGATGGCGTGGTCCACCAGGCTGGTGGTGATGTTGACGACGTGGCCGGTGCCTTGTTTTTCCATCTCGCTGATCGCGAGTTGGGTGATGTAGAAGAAACCATTCAGGTTCACCGACAGCACCGCGGCGTAATCTTCCTGGGTATAAGCGGTGAACGGCTTGGCAACGAAGATCCCGGCGTTGTTGACCAGGGTGTCAATGCGGCCAAAACGTGCGATGGCTTCACGGATGACTTGCTGGGCGACTTCCGGGTTGCCGATGTCGCCCGCCACGGTGAGGATGTCCGGGTCGGTGGACGGTTTGATCGAACGCGAAGTGGCGACAACTTTGTAATCCAGATCGCGGAAGGCTTTGACCATGCCGGCGCCGAGACCTTGGGAGGCGCCAGTAATAACGATGACTTTTTTCGAATTGCTCATGATGAACCTCAACTAATAAATGATGGTTTGAAAAAGTAAGTAATCAGGCTTCGGCGAGGGCCTTCGCCATTTGTCTCAACATCTGTTCGTAGTACTCGACCGACTGCGAACCGGACACCAGGTGACGACCGTTAAGCACCATGGCCGGAACCGAATTGATGCCTCGCTGGCGGTAAAACCCTTCAAGCTCACGCACTTCTTTGGCCGACGCTCCGGACCCCAACACCTCTTGAGCAGCCGCCGCATCCAGTCCCGCTTCAGCAGCCAGACCCACCAGCGTCTCGCGATCGCTCGGGTTCCGGCCGTCGGTGAAATAAGCGCGCAGCAGGATTTTCTTCAGCGCGACCTGCCGCCCTTCCTGCAACGCCCACATCAACAACCGGTGAGCATCGAAGGTGTTGTAGAAGTGGCTGCGCTTCTCCAGATCGAACTTGAAGCCGATGGCCGCGCCACGTTCGATCTGCATCACTTTACCGGCGGCGGCGACGTCTTCGGCGGTTCGTCCATATTTGCGCATCAAGTGCTCGACCGCTTTTTCGCCGACTGCCGGCATGTCCGGGTTCAACTCGAAGGGCTTGTAGGTCAGCGCCACCGAAACCTCACCGGCCACGTTCCCGATCGCCTGCTCCAGCGCCGTCGCGCCCAACGCGCACCACGGGCACACCACGTCGGAGATGAAATCGATGGAGACGGTCGCGGTCATGACTGCAGTGGTCTAATTTCCCCGGACACCCCGATAGGTGGAAAATACACCTATTGAGGAGTTCTCCATGACCGACAAACGCAAAGTATTCGACGACAGCTTCAAGCTGGAAGTTGTAAAGATGATC
>NZ_VOBM01000071.1:0-16390 GCF_008370005.1 Pseudomonas sp. ANT_J28 | reverse complement strand
TTCTTCGAATAGGCCTGATACATAGATGCAACGGGGCGGCGGTTTTTCAAAAGCGGGTAGACAGTGGGGGCGAGTCCATACATAGCAGCTGGCGAAGCCTGCGTTCGGCTGCGCAGCAGTCGTGAAATCAGGCAATGCGGTGTTTCAGAAAAACCTCGCACTCAGGTTTTACGACTGCTGCGCAGCCGAACGCGGGCTGCGCCAGCTGCTACAAAGAATGCGTTTTTCTGGCGTCAGCGCGGGGCTCTCCCGCTCGCACAAGAGGAAAAAATACATGAGCATACTTGTGGAATCGACCGGCAAAAGCCCGGTAAAAATGCAAGTCGGGGTCAAACTGCGCGGTGCAGAAAAGGTCGCGCGAATTCCGGTGAAGATCATCCCGACCGATGAATTCCCTCGCAAACCCGACTGGATTCGCGTACGCATTCCGATCTCCCCAGAGGTCGATCGCATCAAACAGCTGCTGCGCAAACACAAGCTGCACAGTGTCTGCGAAGAAGCCTCCTGCCCAAACCTCGGCGAATGTTTTTCCGGTGGCACGGCGACCTTCATGATCATGGGTGACATCTGCACCCGCCGTTGCCCGTTCTGCGACGTCGGCCACGGCCGGCCAAAACCGCTGGACGCCGAAGAGCCGATGAACCTCGCCGTGGCCATCGCCGACCTGCGCCTGAAGTACGTGGTGATCACCTCGGTGGACCGCGACGACTTGCGCGACGGCGGCGCCCAGCATTTCGTCGATTGCCTGCGCGAAATCCGCAAGCGGTCGCCGGGCGTGCAGCTGGAAACCCTGGTGCCGGATTACCGTGGCCGGATGGACGTTGCCCTGGCGATCACCGCCACTGAGCCACCCGATGTGTTCAACCATAATCTGGAGACCGTCCCGCGCCTTTACAGAGCCGCGCGGCCGGGTTCGGATTTCGAGTGGTCAGTGGATCTGCTGCAGAAGTTCAAGCTGATGGTCCCGCATGTACCGACCAAATCCGGCCTGATGCTGGGCCTTGGCGAGACCGACGAGGAAGTCATCGAAGTCATGCAGCGCATGCGTGAGCACGATGTCGACATGCTCACCCTCGGCCAATACCTGCAACCGTCGCGCAGTCACTTGCCGGTCCAGCGTTTCGTGCACCCGGACGTGTTCGCCTGGTTCGCCGAGGAAGGTACGCGGATGGGCTTCAAGAACGTTGCGTCCGGTCCTCTGGTGCGCTCGTCCTACCATGCGGACCAACAAGTTCAGCGGGCAACGAGCACTTTGGATTCCCTCCTTACTGCTGGATTCGATTCCCCTTGAAAGCCTCACGCCGTGCGTTGCGCTCTTCTGTGTACACAGCGTTCGGCTCGCTGATCAGCGCTTCACCGCGCAAGGGTTCGCCGCAATGTTCGCAAAGCGGGCCTAGCCCGGCGGGCTGGCCACAGGTTTTGGGGTGAGGTGATATTCGTAGCGTGGCGGCCGCTCGTTGAGCAAGGCCGCCGGTTAAGCCCGCGGACTCAGCCCTTGGCCGCCATCGCGGTAACTTCCACGCGCATGCCTTCAACCGCCAGGGAGGCCACGCCAACGGCGGCCCGAACCGGCCAGGGCTTGGCGAAGAAGCGCTGGTAGACCTCGTTGAAGGCGGCGCGGTCAGCCATGTCGGTGAGGTAGATGGTCAGATGCAGAACCCGGTCCATGGAACTGCCGGCGTGCTCCAGCGCAACCTTGAGCGCCTGCAGCGTGCACTCGCTTTGCAGGACGATGTCGCCCAGTTCCAGGCTGCCGTCGGCGCGGGTGGGGATCTGAGTGGAGACCAACAGGCCGCCGAAACCGGCGACATCCGAGGAGATGGATTGCGGATCGGGGTCGGGGAGGAAGGTGAGGTCGTGGTTTGACATGGGTGTCTCTTGCTTGAGGGGGGTAAAGGGGCTGTCGAGTATATAGCGGCTGGAAATCTCAGTGTGGAACGCCCAGTTTGATAGCGATATCTTCTGGCTTGAGACACCGTCCATCGACTGAAACCAGCTCCAGTTTCTGTAACGGTTTACGGTCCTTTGCATCGACCATGACCGAGCCGACTTCGCCAGGTTCGGACATAAACCCGTTGGCCCACTGCGCCAGAGCAATGAGAACTGTTTGCAAGGCACTGCTCACAGAAAAAACTGGTAGGCGTAATCAAGCAGTCGGAACGTGATCCCCCCGACTCAAGGCGCATTAACCACGACATACGTCACATCGCTGCCCTGATACTGCGGTTGATACCAGGTTGAACCGCACTGCATGTAAGCCGTGTTGTATTGGATGACCTGCACGCAACTGGGGGGCAATTGCGCTGGCGTGAAGATCGACCCGACTACCGCCGCTGTCACCGCGACCGTTGCGGTGACGGCCGCCGCCGTGGCGATCGGATGGTAGTGATCGTCGTAGCCATAGCGGCCGTGCCCATCTACGTCGATGTCCACGTCACGGCTGTTGTCGATGTTGACGTTACGGGTGCTGTTGTTGATGTTGGTTCGGTTGCCGACCGTGTTTCCGGTATTGGCCCGATTTCCAGAGTTGACTGTGTTGCCGGCATTGACCCGATTACCCGCATTGACGTTGGTAGCGCGTTGCGCGGTATTGCCGGTGTTGATGCGCTGAGCCCTTTGGGCCGAGGGCGGTGGCGCACGATTGACCGATGCCCTGGCGTGCCCTTGGACGCGCTGGGGTCGGGCATCCACATAAGTGACCAGGCTCAGCGTCAGTACCGAGGTGGTTACGAGCGATAACAACAGGCTCCACGACATCGTCCTGTTCATGTCATGCCCCTCCCTGATCACTGACTTTCTTCAAAGGAATCGCCACATCGCCCTTGCGCGGTGCGAAGGTGAAGATCGAGTCCTTGATGCCGGGTTTCAGGTTCCATCGATACACCGCGCTGTATTCCGGAGAACCCGGTTCATCGGTGGTCGTGATCACCAGTTTGCACGGCAGCGGCTTGTCGGATCGGGTGATCCACAACTGCCAGTCAACGCCCTCCTGCCGAAAGGCCAGGTGATCACACAGTTGCCCCTTGATCGTCGACGGGCCGACGTACAGCGCCTCTTTCAGCGCATCGATCTGCGCCTGGTCGCTGCCAAACAGAAACAGGTCCTCCATGGGCACCTGAATCCCGTAATGGTTTTCTATCAAGTGCAGCGCATCGGAGACTTCAGGCGGTGCATCCACGGTGGTGTAGTACTTGAGAAACGGTGAATACTGGGTCAGTTTCTTGCCGTTGTAGAAGAACTCTCGCGTTCGAACATCGCCTTGCGTCTTGGCATACATCCGATCGCGACCCACCACTTTCAAGACAGTGGAGGCCTCGGTCTTGATCTTCTGGCCGGACTCCAGAACGGTATCCCGGGACACTTCGGCGTCGACCTGAAACGTCGGCAGACTGCGTAGGTAGGTGCCCATATCGATGAGTTTATCGACCACTTGCGGGTTGATCGTCGGGGTGGCATCCGGTGTTGGCGGATCGTCGGCACGAGCGCCCGGGGCCAGCGCAAGGGTGAACAACAGGCAGAAAACACTCGCGTTGGCTTTCATTGATCCCGCTCCTTGGCCTGTGCACGACTCTTAAGCCTAGTCCCGGCGTGACCCGTTCGCCAGAAGGGCAAGAAACCCTATGGGCAAACCCGATTGGAGCACTCTATGATTGAACCCCATGACCACCACGCCTCCGATCCGCCAACCCTGCCCGCCCGGCGCCTGCGACTGCGGGCGTGACCCGCTGCTGGAAACACCGGGGGCGGACGTGCGCATCCTGTTTCTGACCCGTTCGGAAGAAAAGCGCCTGGTCGAACGCCTGGAAAACCTCCAGAGCCTGAGTGACCTTGAGCGTGTGCAACGGCGGATGTACGAGCAGTTGGGCATCCGCGTGGACATCGTCCCCAGTTTCAACGAAGTACGCACCATGCGTGGTATCGGTATTAACCTCGGCGAACAACCGGGGCTATGCCGCAAAACCCGTCAGTCGATCCCGGCCGCGATTCGTCGCGCACTGGAGAAGCGCCCGGAGATTGCCTACGAGCTGCTCAACGCCAACGACCTGTTGCGCGATGCGTGAAATCAGCCCCATGAACCTCGTCCTCGAAGCACCTGCAAAATTCGTTGCCATGCAACGAAACAGGATCAGCGGTCATACGCAGAGTCTGGCCCGCTGCTATGCCTTCTCATGGGAGCAATGGTTTCAAGCCAGTCAGGGATGAAGCTGGACACTCAAGCGTGACCGTGGTCCCGGCACCCGCCCGGTGCGCGAAGAGCAACAGGTGCCAATCCGTAGCAGGAGGTGGCAAATGTTATTCATAGTCAGTTGGTCTATCAGTTCGGCAAATCGTAACAGCGCGATTGAGCGTTTCCTCAAGACCGGGGGTGCTCCACCCGCTGGCGTCAAGATGCTGGGACGCTGGCACGCCGTCGGTGGTGCATCCGGTTTTGGCGTGGCAGAGGCCAGTGATCCGGTAGCGATCCAGAAGTGGGTGCTGGAATGGAGCGACCTCATGACCATGGAGGTGCAGGCGGCACTGACCGATGAACAGATAGCGCCGCTGCTGGCGGGCGCTGTCGGCAAGCAATAGTCGTTGGGGCGGTGGGTGCTGCCCACCGCCCTGTTCCGGTCTCTACCTATCGCACTTTGCGCAATAGAAAGTGCGATAACGCCGGGATCAGTACCAACGCCCCGACCATGTTCCAGATGAACATGAACGTCAGCAAGATGCCCATATCCGCCTGGAACTTGATCGGCGACCAAGCCCAGGTAATGACGCCGGCGGCCAGGGTGATACCGACCAACGCAACGACTTTGCCGGTGAACGCCACAGCGTTGCGGTAAGCCTCGGTCAACGACAGCCCGGCACGTTGCTGCGCCAGTTGCACGCTCAGCAGGTACAGCGCGTAGTCCACGCCAATCCCCACACCGAGTGCAATCACCGGTAGCGTGGCGACTTTCACGCCCATGCCGAGCCAGACCATCAGCGCTTCGCACAAAATCGACGTCAGCATCAACGGCACCACCGCCACCACCACCGCCCGCCAGCTGCGAAAGGTGATGAAACACAGCACAATCACCGCGCCATACACGTACAACAGCATGGTGCGGTTGGCATCGCGCACCACGATATTGGTCGCGGCTTCGATCCCGGCACTCCCGGCGGCGAGCATGAACTGTCGCTCGCCATTACTGTGTTCGCGGGCGAAGGTTTCGGCCACTTGCACCACGCGATCCAGGGTTTCGGCCTTGTGATCGGACAGGTACGCCACGACGGGCATCATCGAACAATCGTTATTGAACAAGTCCGGGCTGCTGACCGAAGCCTGCTGTGCGCCGTAGTTCAGCACGTTCTGGTTGCGGGCGATGGTCAACCACTTGGGGTTGCCTTCGTAGGAACCGGCGGTGATCTGCCGCACGGCGTTGACCAGTGACACGGTGGTTTGCACGCCGGGTTGCTGCTGCAATAGCCAGCCCAGGCGATCGGCTTCCACCAGGCTTTCGTATTTCAGGCAGCCTTCACTGGGGGTCTTGAGCATGATTGCGAACTGGTCGCTGGACAGCGAATAGTTGGCGGTGATGTAGGCGTTGTCGCGGTTATAGCGCGAGTCAGAGCGCAGTTCCGGGGCGCCGGGGTCGAGGTCGCCGATCTTCAGATGATGGCTGACGACAATCCCGCCCACCGCCAACAGGCCAGCGACAGTGACGGCGACAGTGGCCCAGCGACGTTCGGTGAACTTGTCGAGAAAACTCCAGAGCGCGCCCATGCCTTTGCCACGCAGCTCTTCGCTCTCCGCCCGCAAGCTGCGCACGGCAGCCTTGCGACTCACCCCCCAATAAGACAGCAACACCGGCAGCAGCACCAGATTGGTGAAGATCAACACCGCGACACCAATGCTGGCGGTGATCGCCAGGTCCTGGATCACCGGTATGTCGATCAGCATCAACACCGCAAAACCCACGGCATCCGCCAGCAACGCGGTCAGGCCCGCGAGGAACAGACGGCGGAAGGTGTAGCGTGCGGCGACCAGTTGGTGAGTGCCGCGCCCCACGTCCTGCATGATCCCGTTCATCTTCTGCGCGCCGTGAGACACGCCGATGGCGAACACCAGGAACGGCACCAGAATCGAAAACGGGTCCAGCGCAAAGCCAAACAGTGCGACCAAACCCAATTGCCAGACGACCGCGATCACCGAACAAAGGATCACCAGTGCCGTGCTGCGCACGCAGCGGGTGAAGAAAAAGATGATTGCCGTGGCAATCAATGCAGCGGCACCGAAGTACAGCATGACCTGCATCAGACCATCGATCAGGTCACCCACCAGTTTGGCGAAACCGATGACGCGGATCTTGATCGGCCCTTTGCCCTCCTCGCCGGCGACACGAACCACACCGTCGAATTCATACTTGTTGCGCAGTTTCTCTTCGAGGGTTTTCGAGAACTGGTGGTAGTCGATGCCTTGCCCGGTGACCGGGTCTTTCTCCAGCAGCGGCACGAAAATCATGCTCGACTTGAAGTTGTTGCCGATCAGACTGCCAACAATCCCCGAACGGGCAATGTTCTGGCGCAACTGCTGCACGCTCTGGGCCGAACCGTCATAGGAATCGGGCATCACCGGGCCGCCCTGGAAGCCTTCTTCGGTCACTTCGGTCCAGCGTACCGCCGGGGTCCACAGCGACTTCATCCAGGCACGATCAACGCCGGGGGTGACGAACAGTTCGTCGTTGATTTCCTTCAAGGCATCCAGATAGTGCGGGTCGAAAATGTCACCGTTGCTGCTCTCCACCACCACCCGCACCGCGTTGCCCAGACCGCGCAGGGCCTGACGGTTCTCCAGGTAGTTTTTGATGAAGGGCTGACTGTGGGGAATCATCTTTTCGAAGCTGGCATTGAGCGTCAGCCGTGTGGAGGCGAAGTAGCTCAATGCAACCGTCACCAACAGGCAGGCCAGCACCACCCACAGGCGATTATTGAAGATTAGCCGCTCCAGGCGGTTACCGGAACGGACGTCGAAGCCCTTGAGCTCGCGAATGACCGGCATTGTTTCGAGTTCGTAGTGACCCATCATGTTGTTCTCTTTGTAATGCCGGGCTTATTCGAGGCGTAACTGCCGCAGACCACGAGCGCCCGCGAGCACCAGTGCGTCGCCCGTGGTCACTTGCGCGGCGGCCACCGGGGCCAGTGCGGTGTGCGTCTGGATTTGAAAACTCGCACCGTCATCAACGCTGACCAGCACATGGCCGGCCTGGCTGACCAGAACAATCCGGCCATCGGCGGTGACGCTGCTGGCGGTGATGCTCAGGGGCAGGCCGAGGTCGATTTTGTTCCAGCTCGTCCCGCCATCGGTGCTACGAAAAACATTGCCGCGCAGACCAAACACCAACGCTGCACCCGGTTTGCCGGTGATCCCGAAAAAGCTGCCGTTGTACGGCGTAAGGGTGGCGTTGAAGCGGCCGCTGGCGCGGTCCAGTTTCATCACCAGGCCCTGCTCGCCGACAACGAACAAATCTTCACCCACTGGCCGCAGCGCGTAGAGGTTCAGCGCACTGGGGTTGTCGGTGTGTTCGAGCAACGGCGCCCAGTTGAGGCCGCCGTTGTCGGTGCGGAAAATCAGATTGAAGGCGCCAATGATGTAGCCGACCTGATCGCTTTCGAACCAGACATCGAGGAAGGGTTTATCGGCGCCCTCATCGACCATGCGTTGAGCGTCGCTGACGCGCGCTTGCAGGCCCGCGTCATCCGGTTGGCTGGCAAGTTGATGCTGGTAGTAATCAAGCATGATCGGCCCGACCTGGCGCCCATCCAGTTGCCGGGTCCAGGTCTGGCCCGCATCACTGCTGTGCAGGACCACACCATCGTGCCCCACCGCCCAACCTTGTTGCGCAGTCGCAAAATGCACGGCAACCAGGTCCGAACTGACCGGTACCTGCGCCTGCTGCCAGTGCTGGCCAGCGTCATCGGAATAGAGAATGTGCCCGCGCTGGCCCACGGCAATCAGCCGCTCGCCGGCCCGGGCCAGCCCGGTGAGCGTGGACTGAGCGGCAATATTGCTGCGCAGCGCCGGTGTGTCGAGCACATCGGCAAACTCGCTGGCGATCACAGGGCGGGTGAACGGAACGGCCATGGCAGCCGCCAATGCGGCAAGCAGGGTCCACTTGATCATCATCATTATTGTTATCTCGAGTGCACACCACAGTTCCCTGTAGCAGCTGTCGAGTGAAACGAGGTTGCGATCTTGATGGTTAAGGATCGCAGCCTCGTTTCACTCGACAGCTGCTACAGGGTCGGGTTTAGCGGATGCCGGTACCGGCCAGCGACTCGGCAGACCATTGAGCCTTGGACAGTGGATCGATGTACTTGAGGCCACCGTAAGGACCGTAGAAACCGTTGACGTTGTACGCACCGGAAACCAGGTCATAAAGCATGTGGTTGATGGTGTCCGGGGCCTGCACGTCGTAGCTGTAGGTCAGGTGCGAGAAGCCGCCACGGTAGAGCTGGCCACGACCGTCATACTCGTCGGAAGCCAGAGCGATCCAGCTGTCCTCGTCGAGGTAAAAGGTGCGTTTGCTGTAGATGTGGCGTTTGCCCGGTTTGAGCGTGGCTTCGACCACCCACACCCGGTGCAGCTCCCAGCGCAGCAAGTCGGGGTTGACGTGGTTGGCAGTCATCACGTCCGTCGCATCCTTGTGGTAGCTCAGCTTGTAGGTGTTGTACGGCACGTAGAGTTCTTTCTTGCCGACCAGTTTGAAGTCGTAACGGTCCATTGCGCCGTTGAACAGGAACGCGTCGTCATAGGTCGCGGCGCCGACGGTGCCGGGGTTCGGCGTGTCGTAGGCCAGGTCCGGCGCCAGTTTCACCCGACGTTGCCCCGGCAGGTATTGCCACGCACGACGGGGCTGCTTCAACGGGTTGACCGAATCCATGAGCAACAGTGCTTCACCGGCGCGACGAGCCGGGCCGGAGTAAGCCAGTTTGATCTTGTAGAACACTTCATCACCAGACACTGGACCGACCGGGCGTGCCGGCGAGTAGAGCGGGTATTCGATGAAGAAATTACCGGTGGAACTCAGGGAGGCGGCGCCGGACGAGTCGACGTTCCAGGAGTCGTACTTGTTGCTCATCGCCACACCCTGATAACGCAGCAAGTGGTTCCACATGGCTTCGTTACCGTCAGCCGGGATCGGGAACGGCACGCCCGGCAGGACATTTTCCAGCGACAGGCCACCGTCGGTGGTCTTGGCGGTCACGGCGTTTTTCGCGGTGTTGTCCAGCACCCCTTTAGGCAGTGCGACGCTGCGGTGGGTCGGGTACACGTCGAGGCGATAGGACGGATAACGAGTGAGCAACGCTTGGGCCGTCGCGGTGAGTTTTTCTTTCTGCTCGGCAAGGTTCTTTGTGGTGATCACCAGACGCGGTTTCTCGGCGCCGAACGGGTCCGGGCGGAACGAGTCGCCGGATTTGAAATCGGCCGGGATCGCGGTCAGGCCGCCGCTGTAGGCAGGAATGCTGCCATCGGCGTTGGCGGCTTTGTCGGCGCCGATCAAGGTCAGGCTGTTGCCGAGTTTAGCGGCCTGATCGGCGCTGACTGCCGCGTGAGCGGAGCCTGCGACGGTCAACGCAAGGGCGGTGGCCAATACTGATTTAACGAAATTCATAGGATGTCTCCTGTTGACTCAACGCTCTTGGATCAGAGGGTGGTTTTAAAAGTGAAAGTGACCATGCCGCGATCCTTGAGCTGGGCCACGGTCCCGGCAAACGCAGTGGTCTGACCGGGAACGCAGTTGTACTGACCATTGGCACCAGGAGCGGCACCATCACCCCGTGCCCCGGCACTGCCGGCGGAGTTGCAGGTGTCGAAGTCACCAAAGTTGTCGACGTACTTGAGGTCAAAGCGATACTGGCTGCGCACGTCCATGCCGACACCGACCGAGTAGCTGCCAGTGCCTTTGTTACCGCCCAGTTGCACGGAAGACTGGCCTTTGAGGCCGACGTTGTAGCTGACCGGTAGGAACATATCGACGCCGGGGAAAACCTGATACCAGGTCGGGTTGAAGTTCATGCCCAAGATGTAGTTGTCCTTGGAGACCTTGTCGACGCCGTTGTACCAATCCTCCCCCTTGAACAGTTGCTTGTTTTCAGTCACATCCAGCCAGCGGCTGTAACCGAGTTCGACCAGCAACGAGGAGGAATCCCAAAGGGGGGTATCGCCGAACGTGGTCAGGCCGTTGAGCACCGCGTGGACGGTGTTGCCCCGCGCCACGCCGTTGTCGCCGTCAAAGTTGCTGATAAAACCGGGGCGCCCCGCGGCACCCAATGTCGGGTTGACAGTGGCCGGCACGCTGGACAGCGGCATGTTGTGGCGATAGTTGAGGTCGAAACCGACGCTCACGCCGGCGATGTTTTTGGCCAGGCTGAAACCGTAGACGTCGATGTCGTCGACGTAGAACTGGTTGTAACTGCCGGCGTTGCCGGAAATCAGCTGCGCCGGCCCGACGGCGGTCGGTTGCAGTACCAGGTTGGGCAGAATGTCCGAGGTTTTGCGGTAGTAAACACCCAGGGTGCCGTCGAGCCACGCCGGGCTCCACTTGGCCATCAGGCCGAAGTCACCGTGGTTGTCCGGCGTGTACGTGTGGCCATTGGTGAGTCGCAGGAACTGATTGGCGCCCAACGGACCGGGTGTACCGAAACGAGGATTCTGCGCGGCGATCAGCGACAGGTTGTGGCCGCCGCTCTGGATGCCGTCGTTGAAGCCCAGGTACGTGCCCGACTCCGGCAGCCGTGCGGCGTCCCAGTCGAGGAAGTACTGCGCGGCCAGGGTCAGTTCCTGGTTGACGGTGAAGCTGGTCGACAGCTGATTACGCGGGATGAACAGCTCCTTGGCTTCGGTGCCCGGCACGGCAAGTGCCTTGGACAAATCCAGACCCGACTGGCCATAGCTGTTGCCATGAGCGAAGGCCAACACGCTTTCACCCCAATACAGGGTGTGCTTGCCCGCCTTGCCGCTCAGCAGCGATTCGTCGCCGACCTCGGTGCTACCGAAGACGAAGGCGTCGAGGATCTCCGAGGACGGGCCGTTGTAGTAACGGTCGGCATAGCCGCTCTGGTGCCGCGAATCGGGCTTGCCATTATTGAGCTGGTTGGTCGACGGGTTGTCGCTGCCAATATCGTCATAGGCATGGTCGTACCAGCTGTTGGCACTGACCCGAAAGCCCATCTGTTTTTTGTACACCACGTCCAGTTCCGACAGCACATCAAGACGCTGGGCTACTGGACTGCCGGACGAGAAATTACGATCACCGTCGTTGTTGTTCCACGCGTTGGCCAACTTACTGTTCGGGGCTTCGACCCGCTGGGCGTAGTTAAACTTCAAGGTATTGTCGAAGCGTACCGACACGTCCTCATTCCCCGTATCGAACTCGAACGCCTGCACAGGCGTCATCCCCAGCCCGGCGAGAACCGCCGAAGCCAGAAGCCCGCGCCGCAGATTTGGATGGCAGATCTTATTGTTGTTATTCATCTAGCGTGCTCGCCTTCTCTGTGGTTTCACGAAAAGTCATTCAAGAAAATGCCAGTTCCGGTGTGCCTTGGCTCTATGGGGCACAGGCCGGATCGGTCGAGGCTGTTGTATCGCGAGCGGTGGGTGGGTCGCCGGTCAATTGGGCCAAATCATCGGTCAGCGCAATCCGGGCGAAAAAAAACCTCCCAGGACGTGGCCCGGGGAGGCTTTTCATTATTGGCAGTCAACCCTGCGATCGATAATCCGTCGGCGATAACCCGGTCCAGCGTTTGAAGGCACGGGTGAAGTTGCTGGTGTCACTGAAGCCAAGCAGGAAGGTAATTTCTGTCACCGGGCGCGATGCCTGGCTCAGATAGCTGCACGCCAGTTCCTTGCGAGTGTCATCGAGCAATTGCTGGAAATGGGTGCCACGCTGGGAGAGTTTGAGCTGCAATTTGGTCGGGCTCATGCACAACGCACTGGCGACCTTGTCTCGAGTGCAGTCGCCGTTGGGCAGGAATTCGATAATTTTCTGGGTGACCCCGGTGATCACATCGTTCTTGTCCAGGCGCGCCAGATAGCCGATCACGATGTTGTCATTGACCTGCGCCAATTCAGGGCAGGAGCCGGTCAGCACTTGCTGCAGGTCCGTCTTGTCGAACACCAGCAGGCTGGACGCCTGCCTGAACAACACCGGCGCACGGAACAATGCCTCATACGGGGCCGCGCCCTTATGCGGCATCCGACGGTGCATTTCCACGCGCACGGGCTTGAACTCCTGCTTGTAGAGCAACCGCATCACCCGGATCAGAAAAGCGAAAAACGCATCTTCCGTCTCTCCACAGAGCTCGACCAAATGATCGAACCGCAGCAAAACGTGCTCGTCGGTCTGGCTGACATTGGCCTTGGCGACTTGGGACACCAACCGGAAATAGCGCTCCAGGCGCCGGCAGAAATCCATCAAGGACCCGCTGGCGGCCAGGGAATAACCCAAGGCATGCAAGTGAGTGAGATGGATATGCTTGGCCACGGACAGGCCAAAATACGGGTTGTTGGTCACATCGACGCAGGCGCGATACAGCCGCGTCATGGTGGTGGCCGGCAATCGGGTCAGCGGGTCGGTGGACTGGCTCAGCGGAATGCCTGTGGCGATGAAAATCCGTTTGCTGTCGATGCCACTGGCGTCCAGCGCCTGCGCAATCGCCACGGTATAGCTGCCGATGGTGGAGGGTTGCAGCGCGTCTTCATGCAACGGAGTTTCGGTACCGGGCGTATCCATTTTCGAACCTGACATGGGCCTGACTGCTGGGGATGCGAGAACCGATACTCGCCCCCGGTTCTGCATCGGTCAATCACCTGCTCAGTGCTTGTACGTGATGTTCCGATGCTTGGCGCGATAGTCACCTGTCCCAGTGACCGTTGAATTCATTCTATTGACCAGTGGCGACACGGCGTTCTGCACACAATGCGTTGAAGTTGTGCATCGAACAAAGAGAAGAACGCATGAACGAGAACACGCAATTCGATTACATCGTAGTGGGCGCAGGCGCTGCCGGTTGTGTGGTCGCCAGTCGTTTGTCGGAAGATTCGAATATTTCAGTCTGTCTGCTGGAAGCCGGCGGCCCCGACACCCATCCGCTGGTGCACATGCCGGCCGGCGTCGCGGCGATGGTGCCGACCTCGATCAACAACTGGCAGTACCAGACCGTGCCGCAAGCCGGCTTGAACGGCCGCATCGGTTATCAGCCACGGGGCAAGACCCTGGGCGGCAGTTCTTCGATCAATGCCATGGCCTATCACCGCGGTCATCCGCAAGACTTCGACCGCTGGGCCGCCCTGGGCAACCCGGGATGGAGTTACCGGGAGGTGCTGCCGTTCTTCAAACGCGCCGAGTTCAACGAACACTTCAAAGACGAATTGCACGGCCAGAACGGCCCACTGAATGTGCGTTTCCACTCCTCGCCCAATCCCTTTGGCGAAACCTTTGTCGAGGCCGGCGTACAGGCGGGTTACCCGGCCTGCCCCGATCAGAACGGCGCGAGCATGGAAGGTTTCGGTCGTGTGCAGGTCATGCAAAAGGACGGACAGCGTTGCAGCGCGGCCAAAGCCTATCTGACGCCGAACCGCCACCGGACGAATCTGCACATCGAAACCCACGCCCACGCCACGCGCATCCTTTTCGACGGCAAGCGCGCCATGGGCATCGAGTTCATGCAGAACGGCGTCAAGCGTACCTTGCACGCGCGTCACGAGTTGATTCTGAGTTCCGGGGCCTTCAATTCCCCGCAGCTACTGCTGCTGTCCGGTGTGGGGCCGATTGGCGAGTTGCTGAAATTCGACATCCCGGTGGTCCATGAGCTGCCGGGCGTGGGCCAGAACCTGGTGGATCACATCGATTACGTACATTCCTACCGCGTGAAGTCCCGTCACCTGATCGGCCTGTCGCTGGCGGGCGCCTGGGACATCGCCAAAGCGGCGATCCGTTACTGGCGGCGACGCAGCGGTCCGCTGACCACCAACTTCGCCGAGGCCTGTGCCTTCGTTCAGACCTCTCCCGAGCTGGATCAGGCGGACATTGAACTGGCCCTGACCATCGCCATGTTTGCCGACCACGGCCGCACACTGTATCGCGGTCATGGCCTGAGTATTCATGCCTGCCTGCTGCACCCGAAAAGCGTCGGGCAACTCAGCCTGGCCAGCGCGGACCCCATGGTCCCGCCACTGATCGACCCGGCGTTTCTGACCCACCCGGACGACATCAAGACGTTGATCAAAGGCTATCGCGTCATCCAGAAGGTGATGGCGACGCCAGCCTTCCAGGCATTCAGTCCAAAAGATGTCATTGAGGAGCCGATGTTCACCGACGCCGAAATCGAACGCGTCCTGCGCAACCGATCCGACACCCTCTATCACCCGGTGGGCACCTGCAAAATGGGCGACGACGCGATGGCGGTGGTGGATGCCCGATTGAAGGTCCATGGCCTGGAAGGCTTGCGCGTGGTCGATGCCTCGATTATGCCGACTATCATTGGATGCAGCACCACCGCCGCCACGGTGATGATCGGTGAAAAAGCCGCCGAATTCATCCGTCAGGATCGCGTAACCAGCGCCTCTCTTTCCTCAAAGGTCGATCATGAATCCAGTACCCGCCCTTACCCCGCATAAACTTCTTGTGGTTTCAGCGGTTATCGAACTGGCGACCGGCGTGGCGCTGCTGCTCACGCCGGGCCTTGCCTGCAACCTGTTGCTGGGAATGCCCGCGACGGACGCGACCAACCTGATCGCCCGGTGTTTTGGTATCGCGCTGATTGCGCTCGGCATCGCGTGTTGGCCCCGAGCGGCCAACCCTGCCGCGTTGCGTTCGATGCTGTTCTACAACGGGGCAATTGCGTTGTACCTGGCGTACATCGGCGTATTGGTCGGCGGCGGGTTATTGCTTTGGCCTGCGGTGGTGTTGCATGCCGTGATGAGCGCATTGTTTCTACGTCGTTAACCTCCCCCCTTCTCTAAATTCATCCAAAGGAGTACGCACATGGGCGTATTGGACGGCGTTCGTATCGTCGAAATCGCCGGCATCGGCCCAGGGCCGTTTTGCGGCATGTTGCTGGCGGACATGGGCGCCGAGGTGATCCTTGTCGAGCGCTCGGTGACCAAGGGCGCTGACATGCTCGACCTGGGCAAGCACGCTATCGTCAATCGCGGCAAACAATCGATTGCCCTGGACCTCAAAGACCCTGAAGCCATCGACGCGGTGTTACGCCTGATCGAGGGCGCCGACGCGTTGATTGAAGGCATGCGCCCTGGCGTCATGGAGCGTCTGGGCCTGGGCCCCGACGAGTGCCTGGCGCGCAACCCACGGCTGGTTTACGGGCGCATGACGGGTTGGGGCCAACAAGGTCCGTTGGCGCAGGCCGCCGGTCACGACCTCAATTACATCGCGCTGTCCGGCGCCTTGTGGTTCAGTGGCGAGGCCGGCCAGCCACCGATGGCGCCCCCTACCCTGGTAGGCGATCTGGGCGGTGGTGCGTTGTACCTGGCGATGGGCATTTTGGCCGGGATCATCAACGCCAGCACCAACGGTGTCGGCCAAGTGGTGGATGCGGCGATTGTCGATGGCAGCGCCAACCTGATGAACCTGTTGCTGTCGGCGCACGCTGCCGGCCAGCAGCCGCTGGAACGCGGTTGCGGGCTGCTCGATGGCGCGCACTGGGCCCGCACTTATGCGTGTGCCGATGGTTTGTTTGTCACCGTGCAAGCCCTTGAACCGCAGTTCAACGCGCTGCTGTTCAAAAAACTCGGACTGGGTGACGACGCGGATTTCAAGGCCCCCTACGATCCACGTTTGTGGGGGCCGTTGCGTAAGCGACTGGAAGCCGTGTTTGCCAGCCAACCGCGCCAGCACTGGATCGATCTGCTGGAAGGCACCGATGCCTGCTTCGCCCCGGTACTGACACCGGCCGAAGCCCTGACACATCCGCATATGGCCGAGCGTGGCGTGTACTCGCGTCAGAACGGCGTACTGCAGGCCGCACCGGCGCCACGGTTTTCAGCGACGCCTTCGGCGGTTGGCAGTGTTCCGTCCCGAGGGGAACACAGCACAGGCATTCTGCGCAAAGCAGGCTTGAGCGAAGAGCAAATCCAGCGACTGAGCTGACCTCTGTAGCAGCTGCCGAGCCTGCGAGGCTGCGTTCGCCTGCGAAGCAGTCGTGAAATCTGAGTACGCGGTCTTCCTGAAATACCGCGTCGCCTGATTTCACGACTGCTGCGCAGCCGAACGCAGGCTGCGCCAGCTGCTATGTATGGACTCGCCCCCACTGTCTACCCGCTTTTGAAAAACCGCCGCCCCGTTGCATCTATGTATCAGGCCTATTCGAAGAAGCCGTCTTCGGCTTCTGGCCAAAATTGGAAGAG
>NZ_VOBM01000070.1:0-17412 GCF_008370005.1 Pseudomonas sp. ANT_J28 | reverse complement strand
CATCGTTGGGTTTTACAACAACGAACGGCTGCACTCGAAACTGGGATATCTGCCACCGACCGTTTACGAACGGGCGATGGCGTCAAAATCACCTATCGAGGTGTCCGGAATTAGTTGACCACTACACATGTTCCTCCCTGATCAAAACTGACTTCCAGACACCGAAGTATGGAAGAGGAAAGGAACGGACAACCTATATCAGGAGGCTGAGTGGTGGCGCCCATGCTGGGCGCACAAGTGAGTCGCCGTAAGGGCGAAACCCTAAGCGGCCGTTACCGCAGGAATGGATATACACCCCCGCGGAAACAAGACCCAAACTCAGGCCAGGCTTTTGCTGACCACTTCAAACACATCACTCGACAACTGACCCGAAGCGCGAATCCGCTCCAGCTCACCTTTCATCAACGCCTGACGCGCATCGTCATACTTGCGCCAGCGCGTCAGCGGCGCCAACTGCCGAGAAGCGATCTGCGGGTTGAACCCGTTCAGCTCGATCACCAGATCCGCGAGAAACCGATAACCCGAACCATCGGCCGCATGGAAGTTGATCAGGTTCTGCCCGGCAAACGCGCCGACCAGCGCCCGCACCTTGTTCGGGTTCTTGATGTTGAATGCCGGATGCTGCATCAACGCCTTGACTCGCTCCAGACCACCAGGCAACACACTGCCGGCCTGGACGCTGAACCACTGATCCATGACCAGCGGATTATCCTTGAAGTGCTCGGCAAAACTCGCCAGTGCCGTGGCCTTCTCTTCTTCGAACGACGAATTCACCAACACCGCCAACGCCGTCAGGCGCTCGGTCATGTTGTCGCTGGTCTCGAACTGCTCAAGCGTCGCCGCCAACACTTCCGGTTTACCGCTGAGCATCAGGTACGACAGAGCAATGTTCTGCAACGCGCGACGAGCGAAGTGCTCCGCCTCGGCTACATACGGGGTTTTCTTCGACAGATCGCGATTGGCCTGATAGCGCAGCCACAACGCCTCGAGCAAACCTTCTGCCAATTGTTTACGAGCAAACTCGCGAGCGATGTGAATGGCGTCAACGTCAGCCACTTCGCTGATCTCGGTCAGATACGCCTCGCCCGGCAGCGAGAGCATTTCCGCGACCATCGCCTGATCCAGCGTCTCGTCAGACAGCACGGTACGCAAGGCAGAAATCAGACGCTGATCCAGCACCAGTTTCTCGCCCTTTTGCTGCTGAGCAATCAGCTCTTGCAGCACCTGAACCGATAATTGCTGACCCGCATCCCAGCGGTTGAAACCGTCGCTGTCGTGCTGCATCAGGAACATCAGCTGATCGCGGTTGTACGGGAAGCTCAGTTTCACCGGCGCCGAGAAGCCACGCAGCAACGAAGGCAACGGTTGTTCAGCAATGTCGACGAAGGTGAATGTCTGCTCGGCTTCGGTCACCGAAATGACCCGTGAGGTGCCCTGAGCGCTGGCTTCGCCGAAAAGACGCAACGCAATGGCCGCGCCTTTGGCGTCCAGCAGGCCCAACTCCACAGGAATCACGAACGGCAGCTTCTCGACCTTGTCCGGGGTTGCCGGGCAGCTCTGGCGGAACGTCAGACTGTAGGTTTTCGCCGCCGCGTCGTAGGACTCGCTGACTGCCAGGCGCGGTGTGCCAGCCTGGCTGTACCAGCGTTTGAACTGGGTCAGGTCGACACCGTTGGCGTCTTCCATTGCTTTAATGAAGTCGTCGCAGGTCACGGCCTGGCCGTCATGGCGTTCGAAATACAGGTCGCTGCCTTTGCGGAAACCTTCGGCGCCGAGCAAGGTATGGATCATGCCGACCACTTCCGAACCCTTTTCGTACACGGTCAGGGTGTAGAAGTTTGAAATCTCGATGAAGCTGTCCGGGCGCACGGCGTGGGCCATGGGACCGGCGTCTTCGGCGAACTGGTGGGTCCGCAGGTACGCCACGTCCTGGATGCGCTTGACGGTGGCCGAGTTCATGTCGGCGGAGAAACCCGAATCGCGGAACACGGTGAAGCCTTCCTTGAGCGACAACTGGAACCAGTCGCGGCAGGTCACGCGGTTGCCCGACCAGTTGTGGAAGTACTCGTGGGCAACGATCGCCTCTACCCGCTGGTGTGCAGCGTCGGTGGCGGTTTCGGCGCGGGCCAGCACGGCACTGGAGTTGAAGATGTTGAGGCCCTTGTTCTCCATGGCGCCCATGTTGAAGTCGTTAACCGCGACGATCATGAAGATGTCCAGGTCGTACTCGCGACCGTAGACCTCTTCGTCCCAGCGCATCGACTTCTTCAGGCTGTTCATGGCGTGCTGGCACTTGTCGATGTTTTCCGGCTCGACATAAATGCGCAGTGCCACGGAGCGATCGGTCATGGTGGTGAAGGTGTCTTCGACGCACCACAAATCACCGGCCACCAGCGCGAACAGATAGGCAGGTTTCTTGAACGGATCTTCCCAGGTCGCCCAGTGCCGGCCGTCTTCGCCGGGACCTGAGGCAATCGGGTTGCCGTTGGACAGCAGCACTGGATAGCTGTGCTGCTCGGCGACGACCGTGGTGGTGAACGTACTCATCACGTCCGGACGGTCGAGGTAATAGGTGATCTTGCGGAAGCCTTCGGCCTCGCACTGGGTGCAGAACATCGTGCCGGATTTGTACAGGCCTTCCAGCGCGGTGTTGGTTTCCGGGTGGATCTTGACGCTGGTGTCGACCGTGAAGGTGGTGCTGGTCGGGTGCAGGGTCAGGTGGTTTTCCGTCAACTGATAGTCGGTGGCGGTCAACTCTCTGTCGGCCAAGGTGACCGACAGCAATTCAAGCTGTTGGCCATCCAGCACCAGCGGCGGCAGGCCCGGGCCACGTTCAGGATTGCGGCGCATCACCAGTTGCGCATGGACCAGGCTGTGGTCCTCGAACAACTCGAAGGTCAGGTGCGTCTCGTCGATCAGGTACTCGGGCGCCTGATAGTCCTTCAGGTAGATCATCTTCGGTTGTTCGGTGCGCATGCTGGAGTCCTTACTGATGCACGGCGAGCTGGTAGGCCGTGTATTTACGAATATTGATTACGCCGGTGTCGAAAATCAGGTACTGGCCCTTGATTCCCAACAGCGTGCCTTCGGCGATCGGATTCTTGTCCAGGTTGAAGCTGACGATTTTGGCCGGGTATTGCTCGACCGGATAGCGGATTTCGAGCGTTTCTACATCGGCAATAGTCTGGATTGCTTGTAGGCCGAATCGTTCCTGCAAGCTTTGCAATCCTTCGGCGCAACTGTCGAACAGCTGATCACGAACCTGCGCCAGGTCGACCGACACTGCGTCGCCCTTGAGTAAAGCACGCCAGTTGGTCTTGTCCGCCACCTGACTGCGGAAAAGGTCTTCGACGAAGCCCGACTGCTGACGGGTCGAAACGCGCATGATCGGCAAGGCCTGACGGGCGCCCTGATCGATCCAACGGGTCGGCAGCTGAGTGGCGCGGGTGATCCCGACCTTCACCCCCGAAGAGTTGGACAGATACACAATGTGATCCGTCATGCAGAACTTCTCGCCCCACTCCGGCTCACGGCAGGTGCCAGCGTCATAGTGGCAACGCTCCGGGCTCATGATGCAGATGTCGCATTGGGCCAGTTTGGTCATGCACGGGTAGCAGTAACCCTGACTGAAACTGGTTTTGGTCTTGCGTCCGCAATGGGTGCAGTGAATCGCTCCCAGGTATTCCAGGCGCACCGTGGTCCCGATCAAGGGATTGACCGGCACCTCGACGTCGTCCAGACGAAACGCGTACTGCACGTTCGGCCCGTCAAGGCGCGCCGACATTTTGCTGATTGCACCGCGGCCAATCTCGATCAATGGACGGCATCCGATTTGAACAGGATATTCGGCACTTCGATTGACTTGGAGCCGCACTCCTGCACGCCCATGTAACCGGTGCGCTGGTCTTCGGGCAGGTTCTGGATTTCCCAGGCGATCATCGCTTGCAGCGACAGTTCGCGTTGTTCGGCGGTGAGTTTGCCACCGTCGGACCATTTACCGATTTCCACCGCCAGTTTCAGGCTCTGGTAGATATCAGGGGTGATGTTGTTGATCATTTCGTTAAAAGAGGACATCAAGGGCTCCGCGCTCTTTAATACATAACGGTTTTAGGCGGCCAGTTTACGGCGGTTGTACAAACCACCCAACAAGCCGGTCAAGCATCCGACGAGCAACCCGCCGACGTGGGCCGCATTGGCAATTTCACCGAAGCCGATCATCGAGACCAGCCCGGACAGGCACAGCAATAGCCACACCAGCATCATCACCAGCACGCCCCGCGGCAGGCGATAAGCCGGGTTTGGCGACAACAGCTGAAAGATCCAGCAATGCCCGAGCAGGCCGTACAGCACTCCGGACAAGCCGCCAAACAGCGTCGGACCACTGAAAACAAACTGGGCGTAGTTCGAGACCAGGCCGAACAGCAACGTCAGGCCGATCAGGTTGATACTGCCCTGGCGCGACTCGATGCGTCGCCCCAGTTCCCAGTACCACATGCCGTTCATGGCCAGGTGCAGGATGCCGAAGTGGATCAGCATCGGCGTCACCAGACGCCACCATTGCCCCGCCGCCAGGCTGTCCGCCAATGGCACGAAATGGATGTACTCGCCGACAATGCGAAAATCGAGGAAGGTCAGCCAGCGCAACGTGTCGAGGTTTTCGCCCAGAAGCGTCACCGCGCCGACAAGCAGGCTCAGCAGCAACACGAACGCTGTCGCCTTGGCGTGGCGCAGTTGCTCGACGAAACTTGGGCGCTTTATGGTTTGCGCCACCGGAATGTCCAGCTGTTGATCAGGATCACCGGCCGGGAAGCGTTCGTACAACGAGCGCACGTCTTCGCTAATGCTGGCCGGTACCCAAAGCACTTGCTCCCCCGCCTCTTCGCTGACTCGATGCGGCACCTGCATACGCTGCAACAGTTTGACGAACCCGCTCAAGTCCACCGCCAGCGGCAGCCGTAAAACGGCAACGGTACTCATCGCAGCACCTCCGGCCGCTCGACATCGACCCAGACGAATTTGTGCGGGTCGAGGCGGGTTTCCTGGTCCAGACGGTAGGCGACCAGCTTGCCGTAGAGCACCGCGCTGTAATCCAGACAGGCCAGGTTCGGCCGGATCGGCACCGGTTTGCCGCTGCGCCAGTAATGGCCCACGAACAACAATGGTTCATCGACGCCATAGCGCAGCAAGGTGTTTTTTTCGGTGGACGACAGCGGCGTCCGGGCCACGGGTTCGGGCAGGGCGTCAGGCTGGAACACAATATCTCCGTAGGTTTGCGGGTCGTCTTCCCAGAACTTGGTGCGGAAGAACGAACGCGTCAGGCCATCGCCGCTGGTCATGGTCAACCCGTGAGGCAAGCGCATGTCGGTGCCGCGCAGCAGGCGGTCGAACACGGTACAGGCGAAACTGCCTGGCACCGCGGAGGCCTGGAGGAAGTGCTCGTCGACGCAACCGTCAGGGAACAGGGCTCGCAGCGGTTCGATAAGCCCCGCGTCCCAGCAGGCATGCACCACGCGGAAACGCCCGGCATCGACGAACAATGGCATCTCATAGAACCATTGCAGGAAATCATGCCAGTCAGCCGGATGGTCTTCGAATTGGGTCAGGGTTTCGTTCAGCAAACGGGCATGGCGCGGAGTGTGTTCACGCACGAACTGCTTGCTGCTGCCCGGAGGCGCCGGCGTGCTCCAGCCGAGGGCGTTGAATTCATGGTTGCCCATGATGCACAGCGCCTGGCCGGCTTCGACCATGTCGTGAACGATGTGCAGCGCCTCACGAATCCGCGGCCCGCGGTCGATGATGTCGCCGACGAACACCGCCATACGCGACGGATGCCGCCAGACGCCACCGTTTTTTTTATAACCGAGCCGGTCGAGCAAGTGCTCAAGGGTCAGAGCGCAACCGTGCACGTCACCGATCAGGTCGTAGCTTCGCGCGGGATCGAGCATCAGTCGCCTCCACCACCCAACTTGCTGCCCCAGCCGAGTTTGGTCCGGCAGACTTCATAGTAGTTGTGGTCTAGTGGGTGAATCAGCCGCAGTTTCTGGGCCTTCTTGCTGATGGTGATGGTGTCACCCGGCGCGCAGGTGAAATGGTTCTGCCCGTCACAGGAGACTTGCGGGTAAATCTGCATATCTTTGGACACGACGATTTTCAGCTCACTGTTGCCATCGACCACAATCGGCCTGCCCGACAAGGTATGGGGGTACATCGGCACAATCACAATAGCGTCTAGCTTGGGATGCATGATCGGCCCGCCCGCCGACAGCGCGTAGGCCGTCGAACCGGTGGGCGTGGCGACGATCAGGCCATCGGCCTTCTGGCTGCAGACGAACTGGCCGTCGATGTACAACTCGAACTCGATCATCCGCGTCGATTTGCCGGGGTGCAGCACTACGTCGTTCAGGGCGTCGCCCTGACCGATGGCCTCGGCGTGGCGGCGGACTTCGGCTTGCAGCAGGAAGCGGTTTTCCACCAGATAGTGGCCGTCGAGCACCTCGGCGACTTTGACTTCCAGCTCATCGGGGCGAATATCGGTCAGGAAGCCCAGGCTGCCACGGTTGATGCCGAGCACCGGAATATTGTGCCGGGCCAATGCCCGCGCGGCGCCCAACAGGCTGCCGTCACCACCGACCACAATCACCATGTCACATACTTCGCCGAGCATCTTGCGCGACGAGGTTTGCAAGCCATGACCCGGCAGCACTTCGGCGATGGTGTCTTCGAGGATCACGTGCAGGTGACGGTCGAGCAGAAACCGTTTCAGTCGGCGAACGGTATCCAGCACCTGAGAACTGCCCAGGCGACCGATGATGCCGATATTACGAAATTGCTCCATGAGGTTCCTGCGCGGCGGCGAAAAACACGATTATGGGTGAAAGCGTGGGATAGACAAAATCCTTTCAGCCACAACGGTGTACTCACGATTGAGGCTATGCTCGCAAGATGATCCTATTTCCCGATTTGCTGCAGTTACCCCACCAGTTGCGCCACCCCGAAGTGCGCGACCTGGCCTGGGTCATCCTCGCGCCGCCGATGCTTGGCGTCACGACGTGGCCGCAGCGTCATCCGCTGACCGGCAGCGACTGGGTACAAGCGCCGGAGCGGCTGGAACGGTGGCTGCGGCAACTCGATCACGACAGTTATGACTTGCTGCACTGGCTGGCGCAGGCCCGAACCCGGCGATTGGGCTTGTACTACGAACGCCTCTGGCAATACGCCGTGCGGCACGCGCCGGGTATCGACCTGATTGCCGCCAACATGCCGATCCGCCGCGAAGGCCACACGCTGGGCGAGCTGGACATGCTGCTGCGCGATCGTGACGGCGTGCATCATCTGGAACTGGCGATCAAACTTTACCTTGGCCCGCAAAATGGCGACGGTCACGACACAGCGCAGTGGCTCGGCCCCGGCTGCCATGATCGGCTGGACCGCAAACTGGCCCATCTGACTCAGCATCAATTGCCGATTTCGGCGCGCCCGGAGAGCCGCGAAGTATTGGCGGCGCTGGATATCCAGCAGTTCAGTGCGCATTTGTGGCTGGGCGGCTATTTGCTGTATCCGTGGCCGGGACCGGCCGAGCCACCGAATGGCGCACATCCCCAGCATTTACGCGGTAGCTGGCTGCACCAGAAGGACTGGGCAGACTTTGTCGTGCAACGCCCGTTCGGTCGCTGGCAACCCCTGCCCCGCCATGCCTGGCTGGCGCCGGCGCACTATCCGGTGGAGCAGACCTGGAGCACTGAACAGCTGAATGCCTGGCTCAGCGAGCTGGAGCCACTGGCCCCGGCGCAGTTGCTGGTGCGACTCACAGAAAACGCCCAGGGCGATTGGGAAGAAGCCGAGCGGCTGTTTCTGGTGGCGGATCTTTGGCCTGACGTTCCTGGCAGTGGCTGAGATTTGTGGTGACGAGCGGCATAGTGAAGACAGTTGCTCCCACATTTGATCTCCTTATACCGAAGATCCCTGTGTGCGAGCCTGCTCGCGAAGGGGCCGCCGCGGTCTATACCGATAACCGCAAAGCCAGCGCCGCCAACGTCACCAACAACACCGGCACCGTCAGCACAATCCCGACCTTGAAGTAATACCCCCAGCCGATCCGAATGCTCTTGCGCTCCAGCACATGCAACCACAGCAACGTCGCCAGGCTGCCGATCGGCGTAATCTTCGGCCCCAGGTCGCTGCCGATGACGTTGGCGTAGATCATCGCCTCCTTCACCGTCCCGGTCGCCTGGCTGGCATCGATTGATAGCAGACCGATCAGCACCGTCGGCAGATTGTTCATCATCGACGACAGCAGCGCCGTCAGCACGCCCGTGCCAATGGCCGCGCCCCACACGCCGTAACCGGCAAAACCATCCAGCCATACGGCCAAATACCCCGTGAGCCCCGCGTTGCGCAGGCCATACACCACCAGGTACATGCCCAGCGAGAAAATCACGATATGCCAGGGTGCTTCTTTGATGACTTTGCGGGTGGAAATCTTGTGACCACGGGCGGCAATGGCCAGCAGCAACGCCGCGCACACCGCAGAAATGGCACTGATCGGAATCCCCAGCGGTTCCAGCGCGAAGCAGCCGAGCAGCAGAATCACCAACACGGCCCAACCGGCATAAAACGTGGCGTTGTCGTGGATCGCAGAAGCCGGATGCGCCAGTTGCTCGGGGTCGTAATCCTTGGGGATGTCACGACGGAAAAACCACATCAGCATCGCCAGGGTCGCCGCGACACTCACCAGGTTGACCGGGATCATCACCGCCGCGTAACGATTGAAACTGATGTGGAAGAAGTCCGCGGAAACGATGTTCACCAGGTTCGACACCACCAACGGCAGGCTTGCCGTGTCGGCGATAAAACCGGCGCCCATGACGAACGCCAGGGTCGCCGCCGGGGAAAAGCGCAACGCCAGCAGCATGGAAATCACGATGGGCGTGAGAATCAGCGCCGCCCCGTCATTGGCGAACAACGCCGACACCAACGCGCCGAGCAGCACCATATAAGCAAACAGCTTGCGTCCGCTGCCCCGCCCCCATCGGGCCACATGCAACGCCGCCCAGGCAAAGAATCCTGCCTCGTCCAGCAGCAGACTGATGATGATCAAAGCGACAAAGGTGCCAGTGGCGTTCCAGATAATCTGCCACACCAGCGGGATGTCGCTGAGGTGTACGACCCCGAAAATCAGCGCAAGTACCGCGCCGAATACCGCACTCCAGCCAACGCCAAGGCCTTTTGGCTGCCAGATCACCAAGGTGATGGTCAGCAGGAAAATCAACGATGCGATCAGCATGCAACAGCAGCCTGTAAACAAGGGCAGCTAAAATAGCGCAGATCACCAGGCCCATGTAACCGCTAACCTCACAACCGAATCACATGCCCCTCCACCGGCGCGATCTGACCATGGAACAGCCGGGTAATCACGCTCTGCGCGGCTTCATAGCCTTTGCTCTCGACCACTTCCAGCAATGGTTTATCAGCCGCCGTCAACCGCCGGTAGAAATGCTGCAAACCCTCACCAATATGCTGACTGCCCCCTCCCGACCCCCACTCGGCATTGCGCTTGCGGATCTGGATCGGCGCAAAAAAGAACACTGGTTGCGGCCCCTCAATGGCCGTCAATCGCGCCTCATCGGTGCTTTGCACAGAACCGGCGAAGCAGCTGTAAACCAACCGCCCGGCAAAATGCTGGTGGACCTGATCCCGTAAATCCAGGTCGCCCGAAAAATCCACATACAACGTAGGACGGTCATTGGCCAGGCTCGCCAGTTCTGCGTAGGACACCGTTCGCTCGTAACAACCGAGCTTTTCGACAAAGGCCTGGTTTCCGGCAGAGGTCCGTGCCACTCGCTCCAGTTCGGGATGATTTTCCAGGTAGACCGCTGTGCCTTAGGCGGTTTTGCTCGAAGCGCTGGAGAACACCAGCCGGGCTGCACCAAAGAACTGATTGTCCTGAAGGAAATCCGCGAGCATCGATGACGTCAGGAAAAGTGGCTTGAGCAATATCTGCAGGTTTTCGGATTCATGGCTGTAATACGGGTCCCGACTACAACGGGTGTACGGGTTGTACGCTGACATCAGCGCCTGCCGATGCTCGCTGGCATCATAGAAACCACGCTCGGTCACCCGTTGACTATGAACTGATGCCCCTCGAACACCAGATCGCCGAACCCAAACACCATCGGCGAGTGTTCCAGGAGTTTTCGCAGTAGTGGCGCGAAGCCTTCGCAGCCTGTACCGATTTGCCCGTTTGCCCTTCAAAAACAACCATTGATGCCTGGCTAATCACGGCTTGGGGCGGTCGCGGTTATTGGGTCACCGCACAACCTGCGGCGGCGCAAACCGCCGCATTGCTGCTGGAGATCGAATCGATGATCTGTGGCCGGCTCCGTGGCTAAATGAGCGTCATTGCTTTTTATGCTGCTCAACCCACTGTCCATAAGCATTGATGAATTTTTGCAAAAACGGTTTCAGCGACTCGGACAGGTTGCCCGCCTCGTCGAACGCTGTACCGGCGCCGCTCAGGTAGGCTTCCGGTTGCTGCATGCAAGGCACATCCAGAAATACCATGGACTGGCGCAGGTGGTGATTGGCGCCAAATCCGCCGATAGCGCCCGGCGAGGCACTGATCACGGCACCAGGCTTGCCGCTCCAGGCACTCTTGCCATAGGGACGCGAACCCACATCGATCGCATTCTTCATCGGCGCTGGCACCGAACGGTTGTATTCGGGGGTCACGAACAGCACCGCGTCGGATGAGCTCACTTGTTGCCGGAAAGTGCTGTAGGCTGCCGGCGGTGAAGCACCATCGATGTCCTCGTTATAGAGCGGCAGATCGCCGATTTCGACGATAACCAATTTGAGATTGGCAGGCGCCAGCTCGGCCAGGGCCAGCGCCACCTTGCGATTGATCGATTCCTTTCTCAAGCTGCCGACCAGTACAGCGATCGTATAGACGTTGCTCATGGAAGATTCTCGACTGTCCGATGGAAAGAGCTTGTAGTTATAGATGACGATTCAACCAGTGGGCGACTGAAAAACGCCGCCCCTGACTATTTTTTTCCTGTAGGAAAACTTACCTCGCCCAACCACGGTCTACAGAGCCGCAAATTGAGTGATTTATCCCCAGAGGTTCTAAGCAGATGGCAGCAGTACTCGTCGGTCAGTTCCATGCAAGAGACGCGGAAGGCCGCGTTTATTCCGTGCATGAGTTCCAGGAATCCACCCCGTCGGCAGACGGTCTCACGGGCTCGGTGCCTGTCACCACTTATAAGCTGGCCATTGGCGACCGCGTACGGAAACTCGATGACAACCAGTTTTTGCTGGTGCAGTCGGACGTGACCATCGTGCGCGAACCCGACACCTATGTCGGTAACCTGCCGGAAACCAACGTCGCTTCATAACCCCGTGTTATGAGCAGAAGTCATATGCGCGCACTTGAGTTAGGATTCAGCCATTGACTCCCTCACCTGCTGAACATGGACTTCACGCATGCGTTTACGTCATATCGAAGTGATCCAGGCGCTCTTGCAGACCGGTCACCTGGGCACCGCCGCCGAATGGCTGCAGTTGCCTCTGGCCGAAGTCGAAGGAATTCTGCGCGACGCCGAGGATCAGTTGGGTTTCATGCTGTTTTCCAGCGTGCGTGGACGCTTGCAGGCCACGCGCGAGGCGCGGGAGTTGCAGGTCCAGATCGCCCACGTCTATGAAGCGCTCGAGCCGGTCCAGCGTCTGGCCAACAGCCTCAAGCAATATCAGGCTCCGCCCTTGCGGATCGTCTGCACACCGCCCCTGGCACAGCAGCTATTGCCACAGAGCATTGCCGCCCTGCGCCGACGACTTCCTGACGCACCTTGCACCCTTCTGAGTCAACCTACCCGCGAGATCGTCAGAAACCTGCTGCTGCGCGAAAGCGATCTGGGGCTGAGCCTGCATGACCCCGATCACGCCGACATTCATTGCCAGGCGATCGCCCAAGGCAAACTTCAGCTGCTGGCACCCCACGGCTGGTTGCAACCCAAACAAAAGTACATCTCGCTGCAAGACCTGGCCGGCCAATCGATGGTGGGCCTGGAAGGTCATGATCCGCTGAGCCCGGCGCTGGAAAACAAGCTGTATGCCCTGCGCCCTGCGCCGGTCATTCAAACCCGGGTACAGACTCACCAGATGATGCGCAGCATGGTCGAGGCCGGTGAAGGCCTGGCCATCGTCGACCCGTTCACCGCCCTCGGGGCCAAATCGGCCGGGCTGGATGCCTGCCCGCTGGCGCCGGCCGTGCCGATCAGCCTTTATGCCTTGACCCTCAAGAATGGCGAGCCATCGCCAGCGGTCCAGGCATTGCTGGGCATCATCACGGAACAAGCCGTGGCGATGTTGGCGAGCTAGGCAGGATTTCCAGCGGGTTATCGAACAGTCGATACCAGAACAGCGCCACTTCGGCGGTGTTCGGATCGATTCCGCGATAACGCAGATGATCGATTCCACCCAAGACGTAACCGCGGCGCTCATAGAGCCGGCAGGCCCCCAGGTTGTTGTTCTGGGTTTCAAGCATGATGCCCGGCAGTTTCTTTTTGCGGCTCCAGAACTGCGCCACATCCAGTAACGCCTTGGCCACACCATGTCGGCGCGCCGGCGCATGCACCGCCAACTCGTCGATATGGGCAAAGCCGTTCCAGTTGGTGCTGACCACCAGATGACCCACGGGCTCATCATCGAGATAAGCCATGAAAATCGCGCTGTCAGCGGCATTGCGGAAACTGCTGAACTCCTCGGGATCAATGCCGTAGCACTTGCGATAGGGCGTGATCGGCGTCACCGGCCACTGCTCCACCGGTTTGCCGATTTCGGCTGCGCCGTAGGCCGCGACTTCAAAACTGAAATCACTGCCCCAGATGTAGGCTGCAAAACCATCGTCGGCAACGCGCACCGACAGCCCTGGGCATTTCGGATTCATGATCGGTTGCATACTGGGAAAGGTCCTCATTCCTTGATGCAATCAACGGTGTAATGCCGTCCATTGCCCTCGTCTTCGTGTTGCAATCCGTGCACATCAGCGACAAACCCCGGGAAGCTGCTATCGAACGTGCGCGCAAATGCTAGGTAATCGATGATCGAGCGCGTCGACTCGGTAAAGCGCTCGCCGGGCATGATCAACGGAATCCCCGGCGGGTACGGCACCAGCATCGCCGCGGCGATCCGCCCATCCAGAGCATCGATCGACACCGCTTCAACCTCGCCTCGCACCAATTGATCATAGGCGTCAGACGGCTTCATGGCGATTTCCGGCAGCACCGTGTACATGCGCTTGAGGTGTTTGGCCGTGGCATTGCTGCGATAGCAGGCGTGCAATTGATCGCACAGATCGCGCAAACCCATGCCCTGATAGCGCGCGACATTCTCTTGTGCCACGCACGGCAGGCACGTCGCGAGGCTGACATTGGCATCGTAGCTGCGCTTGAACTCCAGCAACTCGGTCAGCAGCGTGCTCCATTTGCCCTTGGTGATGCCCATGGAGAACAGCACCAGGAACGAATACAGCCCGGTCTTTTCAACGACCAGCCCCCGCTCCCAAAGGAATTTGCTGACCACCGCCGCCGGAATCCCGCGCTGGCTGAGGGCGCCGCCTGCCGTCAGGCCCGGCATCACCAACGTGACCTTGATCGGGTCGAGTAGCACGTAATCGTCGGTCACGCCGCCAAAGCCGTGCCAGTCGGCGTCGGGTTGCAGCAGCCAGTCCTTGGTGACCACGCGGTCGATGCCTTCCACCGACGGCGGTTGCCAGATGGAAAACCACCAATCGTCAGCGGCGATGTGCTGGCGCAAATTGGCCAGCGCCCGGCGAAAACTCAGCGCTTCGTCGAACATTTCCTGCAACAGCGATCGCCCGGCCGGGCCTTCCATCATGGCCGAAGCCACATCCAGCGAAGCGATGATGCTGTACTGCGGCGAGGTAGAGATGTGCATCATGAACGCTTCATTGAAGCGATCCCGATCCAGCTGCCGCGCGCCGCCGTCCTGGACGTGAATCATCGATGCCTGGCTAAACGCCGCCAGCAGTTTGTGGGTGGAATGGGTGGTGAACACCAGCGGGCCGTCTTCACTGCGGGAAGTGCCCATGCCGTAACGCCCGGCGAAGAACTCGTGAAACGCTGCGTAGGCGTACCAGGCCTCATCGAAGTGTAAGACCTCGACACTGTTGCCCAACTGCTGCTTGATCAGCTCAGCGTTGTAGCAGAGGCCGTCGTACGTCGAATTGGTCACCACCGCCAACTTGACCTTGGGCGCCCGGCCCTTGGTCAGCGGGCTGGCGTCGATCTTGGCCTGAATCGATTCGCGGCTAAATTCGCTCAATGGAATCGGGCCGATGATCCCCAGCTCATTGCGCTCCGGGCACAGGTACAGCGGAATGGCGCCGGTCATGATGATCGAATGCAATATCGACTTGTGGCAGTTGCGATCCACCAACACCAAGTCATCGCGAGCGACCATCGAATGCCAGACGATTTTGTTGGCGGTCGAGGTGCCATTGATCACGAAGAAGGTGTGATCGGCGCCGAAATTGCGGGCAGCACGGGCCTCCGCTTCTGCCAGCGGACCAGTGTGATCGAGCAAAGAACCGAGTTCCGGCACCGACACCGACAAATCGGAACGCAGGGTATTTTCCCCGAAGAACTGGTGAAACGCCTGACCCACCGGGCTCTTGTGGTACGCCACACCGCCGCCATGGCCGGGCGTGTGCCAGGAATAGTTGGAGTCGGCCGTGTGCTGCACCAGCGCTTTGAAAAACGGCGGCAGCAGACCATCCAGGTATTTGCGTGCCGCTCGAGCGACCTGCCTGGCCAAAAAAGGCACGGTGTCTTCGAACAGATAAAGAATCCCGCGCAGCTGATTGAGTTCGGCCATGGCGTCGGCCGGAGCGTTCTCCAGGGTCACTTGCTCACCCAGCGCGAAGATCGGCAGGTCGGGCGCACGCACCCGCGCCAGGCCAATCAGCTCGGCCATGTTGTGCAATAGATGAGAGTGAGTGCTGGCGTCTTCGGCCGCAATCAACATGCAGGAAAGACCGTGATGGGTCGAGGCAACCAGACGCCCTTCGGTGTAATCCACCGCCGAGACAATGCTGAAGCCTTCCTGCTCCAGCTCCCGGGCGATGCCACGCACGCGATCACCGGCGACGGTGTCGGCCTTGATGTCGCGATGGACGATCAGGACCGGGAATTTCAAATCTTTATACATGAGGCTCAGTGTCCTGAGGCGGCAGACCGTGGTCCGCCAATCACCTCAGGGTAGAGGGTTCGAGCGCATGTGGCGAGTGCGGCGCCCCGAAGGAGGTCATCGGGCGCACCATTGTGTGGCAAAAAAATCAGGCTTGAGCCTTGGCCTCGGCCAGTTGCTGCCAGAGCGACGGGGCGCCGGCGGATTTGGCGATGGCTTCCAGGCGTGCCACGTGTTGGGCCAGGTCATCTTCGCTGGCACGGATGATACGCGTCGGTCGACGATCGACCGGCAGGCGGCGGATCTCGGTGGCGGAATTGTCCGCACCTTCTCCGGAACCGTTGCCATCGGAAGCATTACCAGCCAGGGACAGGCTGGTCTGGCCGCCCGTCATGGTCAGGTAAACGTCGGCGAGGATCTCGGAGTCGAGCAAGGCGCCGTGCAGTTCACGACCGGAGTTGTCGACGCCATAGCGTTTGCACAAGGCGTCGAGGCTGTTGCGCTGCCCCGGGTGACGTTCCCGGGCCATCATCAGTGTGTCGAGGATCGAGCAGTGCTGCGTGATGTCCGCACGATCGTGCTGGCCCATCAGGGCGAATTCGTTGTTGATGAAGCCAACGTCGAACGCCGCGTTATGGATGATCAGTTGCGCACCCTTGATGAATTCAAAGAATTCATCGGCCACTTCAGTGAAGCGCGGCTTGCCGACCAAAAATTCGTTGGTGATGCCGTGGACGCCAATGGCGCCTTCATCACTCTCGCGGTCCGGTTGCAGGTAAACGTGGAAATGCCGGCCCGTCAGGCGCCGACCGATCAACTCGACACAACCGATTTCGATAATCCGGTGGCCGTCGGTCACCGGCATGCCGGTGGTTTCGGTATCGAGTACTACCATCCTGTTAGCTGTATTTGTGTAAACCGTCATCGCTACCTGCCTATAAATACGCCCTGAATCTTAACATATCGAAAGAGAATCATCACAAGGACCAACGACGAGATGTAAACACTCCATACCTTTCCATCAAAGTACGCCAGAGTGTAAACATGACTTTTACAACCAAGACTTTCATTGCGAGCAACGGTGAACGCTTCTCTCAGCTCCACGAAGCTGATGAACCTGGTTTCCCTTTATTTTACCCAACTGCGTACATCCTCCGCGCTGTGCGACCCTCCGCTACCCACGAAACGCAAAAGGTCCATCTCGCGGTGATAAAGCGAATCTGTGAGTGGGAGCTCACCAGAAACATCGATCTGGCCATGAACTTTCAAGCTGCCAAATTTCTCAGTGCTGCGCAGATCGATGACTTGGCGAACTATTTGCGCGCCAGCAAGCTGGGTGACAAAGGAGATGTCATTAGCAGCCCAAAATACAACACATATGTCGCTTATTCCGCTGATTATCTGCGCTGGCTGGCACAAGAGGTCATCACCGAGTCAAACACCCCCAACATCAGGGATGCAATTGAGGCGCAAAATACATTGCTACTCAGTAAAAAGAGGAGAAAAGCAGGCTCAAAATCTGCACGCGAGCGAAGAATTGTGGCTGCGAAACTGCCTGCGGAAGCCCGCAACCGACTTCTGGACCTATTCGGCCAACCTTTTGAGGACATTCAGAATCCGCAGGACTTTGGGCCTAGGATGCGTAATGTCGTAATGCTGCGCGTTCTTTACGAAACGGGCATGCGATTAGGCGAGTTACTGAGTTTGAAACTCAAGCACTTCATCGAAGCAGGTGGCAGTGATAGCGCCTACCTGGACATTGAACGCAACCATAATGATGTGCTCGACAATCGACTAAATCAGCCAGTTGCTAAAACTATGGGGCGCAGATTACCAATATCGGAAAGTCTCGAAGAACAGTTAATGGAATATCTAAACAATTGGCGAGCTGAAGTTAAAGGAGTCGGATTTTCGGATGATGCCTTTATTTTTGTAGTCCATCGTGGAGGTGCTAGTCAAGGTAAAGCACTCCCCAAGACTGCGTTTGGTACAGGCCTTGCGAATATCAAGAAATCCTATCACTCCATGAAGTCGGTGCACCCTCACTTATTGAGACATGATTGGAACTACCGCTTTTCTAAGCTAGGGAAGGTCTGAAGTACCCACCGATTTTTCATGCCCTCTCTGCTTGAGGTTCAAAAAATCATGAGTCGGTCGAAAAACAGGCCTTTCCTGTCCTTAATTCATGGTTCTTTCCTCTAGTCGCGC
>NZ_VOBM01000069.1:0-17440 GCF_008370005.1 Pseudomonas sp. ANT_J28 | reverse complement strand
GAAGAAGACAGGGATTGATCAATCGAACTATGATTTTTCATGGACTCGCCCTCGCTGTCGTTGGCTGTTTAGACTGCCACCGTGGCGCATTGACGCCTCGGCTTGGGCGAGTCCATCCAATTACAGGCGCTGCGGTGAATTCATTTCTCAAGGCACAAAAAAAACGCCCCGAACCAGTCGGGGCGTTTTTATGTGCAGCGTAGTGGCGGGGTATTACTTGCCCTGCCAGCGTTTCAGTACCAGCGTAGCGTTGGTGCCACCGAAGCCGAAGCTGTTGCTCATCACGGTGTTGATGGTGGCGTCTTCACGAGTCTTGGTCAGGATCGGCATGTCAGCCACTTCCGGATCCAGTTCGTCGATGTTGGCGGAACCCGCCATGAAGTTGCCTTCCATCATCAGCATGCAGTAGATCGCTTCGTGAACGCCGGCGGCGCCCAGGGAGTGACCCGAAAGGCTCTTGGTGGAGCTGATGGCCGGGGCTTTGTCGCCGAACACTTCACGCACACCTTTCATTTCCATGACGTCGCCGACCGGAGTCGAGGTGCCGTGGGTGTTCAGGTAGTCGATCGGAGCGTCAACGGTGGACATGGCCATCTGCATGCAGCGGATGGCGCCTTCGCCGCTAGGGGCGACCATGTCGTAGCCATCGGAGGTCGCGCCGTAGCCAACGATTTCCGCGTAGATCTTCGCGCCGCGGGCCAGAGCGTGTTCCAGCTCTTCGACCACGACCATGCCGCCACCGCCGGCGATGACGAAACCGTCACGCTTGGCGTCGTAGGCACGGGAAGCCTTTTCCGGGGTTTCGTTGTACTGGCTGGACAGTGCGCCCATGGCGTCGAACAGGAACGATTGGCTCCAATGTTCTTCTTCACCGCCGCCGGCGAACACGATGTCCTGCTTGCCCATCTGGATCTGTTCCATGGCGGTACCGATGCAGTGAGCACTGGTGGCACAGGCAGAAGCGATGGAGTAGTTCAGGCCCTTGATCTTGAACGGCGTGGCCAGGCAAGCGGAAACGGTGCTGCTCATGGTCCGCGTGACGCGGTATGGGCCGACGCGTTTGACGCCTTTCTCGCGCAGGATGTCCAGCGCTTCCATCTGATTCAACGTGGAGGCTCCACCGGAGCCGGCGATCAGGCCGGTACGCGGATTGGAGACTTGCTCATCGGTCAGACCGGAGTCGGCGATGGCGTCTTTCATGGCCAGGTAGGCGTAAGCCGCCGCGTGGCCGACGAAGCGATAGATCTTGCGATCGATCAGCTCTTCGAGGGGAAGGTCAATGGAGCCGGAAACCTGGCTACGCAGACCCATTTCGGCATATTCCGGGTTGAACCGGATGCCAGGGCGGCTTGCACGCAGGTTAGCGGAGACGGTCTCTTTGTCATTGCCCAGGCACGAAACGATGCCCAGACCAGTGATAACGACGCGGCGCATGCGGATAACCCTTAGAAGTTGTCAGTGGATGTGAAAACGCCGACCCGAAGGCCTTCGGCGGTATAGATCTCGCGGCCGTCGACGCTGACCGAACCATCGGCGATGGCCAGGTTCAGCTTGCCCTTCAGTACGCGCTTGATCTGAATGTTATAGGTTACTTTCTTGGCGGTCGGCAGAACCTGACCGAAGAATTTCACTTCGCCCGAACCCAGGGCGCGACCGCGGCCCGGCAGACCTTGCCAGCCGAGGAAGAAGCCGACCAGTTGCCACATGGCGTCGAGGCCCAGGCAGCCCGGCATCACCGGATCACCTTCGAAGTGGCAGGCGAAGAACCACAGGTCCGGAGTGATATCCAGCTCGGCGACCAATTCACCCTTGCCGTACTTGCCACCCTCGGCGCTGATATGGGTGATGCGATCCACCATCAACATGTTCGGGGCGGGCAGTTGTGCGTTACCTGGGCCGAACAGCTCACCGCGACTGCACCGCAGCAGGTCTTCCCGAGTAAAGGCGTTTTGTTGGGTCATGCGAGCTCCTCAATAGTCCCATGCGGCAGGTGGGGCAAATCTTCCCGGCCGATCGAAGCGTTCATGCCTCGAGTCAGCAGCCTACTCATAGACTATTGCGTTGTGGTGAAAGTCACAGCACCAAGGACATGAATGTACACTTGTGCACTGAAATTATTATTCAAGCCCCTTTTCGGGCCTGTTCGGGTGCCTAAGACTGCCGCACTTTCGCCTTTCACGCCAGTCGCAGATAGCCGAAAGGCCTGCACTACTGCACCCAGCGCTGCAGAATTTGCTGCAAATCTGTGCGTTTGAAGGGCTTGGCCAGGTAATCGTTCATTCCCGCCGATAAACAGGCTTCGCGGTCGCCCTGCAAGGCGTTGGCGGTCAGCGCGATGATCGGCAAGTCTGTGCAGCCAGGTAATTGGCGAATCTGTCGGGTAGCCTCGTAGCCGTCGATGATCGGTAGCCGACAGTCCATCAGAATAGCCTCGAAAATCAGACTCTCCGCACTGCGCACTGCCTGGGCCCCATCGGTGGCGACGCTGACAGTAAAGCCCAGACTGCGCAACATTGCTTCGATGACCGTCTGATTGACCGGATTGTCTTCCACCAGCAACACGTTACGCCCCTCGCCATCACCGCTGCCGGTCGGTGCGCGCGGCGCCCGCACGGGCAGCGTCTGTTTATAGAGCGCCAGCGGGATTTCCAGGGTGAACACCGAGCCGCGACCTTCCTCGCTCTGGGCGCGCAACGTGCCGCCCATGCGTTCAGCCAGCGTGCGAGCAATCGGTAGGCCCAGCCCGGTGCCACCGTATCGCCTTGAAATAGAGCTGTCGGCCTGCTGGAAGGCGTTGAACATCAATTCCAGGCTTTCAGCCGAAATACCAATCCCGCTGTCGCGCACGGTGCAGGTGAACCACAGCAGTTCGTGATCCAGCGACTGCCATTGCGGCTCGATGCTGACGCGGCCCTGTTCGGTGAATTTCAGCGCATTGCCGATCAGGTTGACCAGGATCTGCCGGATCCGCGTCGGGTCGCCCTGCACCTGCAACGCGCGCATGTTGTCCGGAATCGACAGCGCCAGGTCGAGCTCGCGTTGCACGGCGCTGTGCGAGAACGACTGGGCGCAACTGCCGATAAGGTCCGCAAGGTTGAATGGAATGTGCTCCAGCTCCAGTTCCGAACGCTCGATGCGCGAGAAATCGAGAATGTCGTTGATGACTTTGAGCAGGTGTTCGGTGGACTCCGAGGCGAGCGCCGCGTATTCGACCTGCTCCTCGGTCATCTCGGTGGTTTCCAGCAGTTGCAGCATGCCCAGCACGCCATTCATCGGCGTGCGCAGTTCGTGGCTCATCATCGCGAGGAAATCGGATTTGGCGTTGTTGGCCTTTTCCGCTTCCTCGCGAGTTTGAATCAACTGCGCCATCGCTTGATGCTGTTCGCGACTGGCTTGTTCGAGCCCGTTGGCGAGGTTGTTGATGTGTTGCGACAGCGCGCCCAGTTCAGTGTCGTCGACGATCGGCAGCGGCGTTTTGTAGTCGCCGTCCTGAATCGCCTTGACCGCGTTGCCGATGTCGCGGATCGGTTGCGACAGGTTGCCGGCGAGTCGGCGGGCGAGCAGAAAAGTAAACAGCAGGGCGAACAGCGCCAGGATCCCGGCCTTGAGCAGGATTTCCTGCTGACGCTGGCTGAAGGCGTCATTGGACAGCCCGACGATCACCCGACCCAGATAATCCTCGGTGGGCGCCGTGTTGGCGACGCGGCTGCCCTGCAGAAAATCATTGTGCAGCTGGATGCGTTGCAGCCGCACCGGGGCCTGGAACACTTCGACCTGGTGCGAGCGGGTGTGGGTTTCCGACGGTTGCTCGACGTACACCAGAATCCGGTTGGCACTGTCCTGGACTTCCAGAAAGCGCACATTGGGCGTGGCCAGGGTGGCCTTGAGCAAACTGTCGAGCACCTCGTTGTTGCCCGAGATCACTCCGTATTCGGTGGCCGGCGCCAGTTGGTTGGCGATCAGCTGCCCGGTGTGGTTGAGCTCCTGACGTAGGTCCTGGATCCGCACGAAGGTGAAGAAGCTGATCAACAGCAACGTCAGCAACAGGGCAGGGCCGAGGCTGATAATTTGTGTGCGGGTGTTGATGTCCCAACGGCGACGGAAGGTCATGGGCGATTTTCTCCTTCGGCCAACTGTGTTGCGACAGACGCTTCATTTATCTGTTCAATCCCTAATGAACGAGCCACTTGCGGGTTGCTTAAGACTTTGAAGCGTTGCGGGTAGTGCGTGCGTGGCCACGTGGCCGGTGGCCGGTCGAGCAGTTCGTCGAGCATCGCCAGCCAATCGCTCTGATCGCTGTAGGTGCTGGCCAGGCTCCCGGCCCTGACGAACCCGGCGTTAGGGCCGATCAGCGCCAGTTGCCGTGCATAGCTGCTGAGCAACAGGTTTTTCGCGGTTTTCGGGTTGTACAGATCGGGGTCGTCAAGGCCAAGCAAAACGTCGCTGTTCTTCAGCAAGGATTGCAGCGGCCGGCTGTCGTTGGTGTTATCCCAGCGCTCGGTGACCACCTCAAGGCCCAGGGAATGAGCGGCCTGATGCAATTCTTTCAAGAGGAATTCGCTGTGGCTGTCGAAGAGCACGCCGACCCGTTTGGCCTGAGGCAGCAGCAGTCGGGTCAGGCGCAATTGTCGGTCCAGGGGCGGGTCGCTCCAGAGCAGGCTGAGGCGCGGGGGCAGGGTGGCCCCCAGATGCTGACGAGCTTGCAGGCGGCTGATGCGCAGCACCAGCGTCGCCGGGCCCTGGGTGTCTTGCAGGCGCCAGTCGAGGCTCGGCAGGTCGAGCAGAATCAAACGGGTGCCGGCGGGCAGTTTGCCTGGCACCGGCAGACTGGCCAGTGGCTGGAAGCGCACGTTATCGGCGGGCCGCAAGGCGCTCAGGGCCTGGGTGAAGGATTGCATGCCCGGGCTGTCCTCGGCGCCGGTCAGCAAAATGTCCGCGGCGCTGGCCGCCAGGCTGCTCAGCAGCCCAGCAAACACCAGGCACAACCCGACCAGCAGGCGGCCAAGGATTGGCGTCTTGCGTGACGGGCTATAGAGCATCTTAGAACGCCAGCTCTGCGCTGAAGTAAAGCACCCGGCGCTCGTCGTAGTTGTTGTCGACGAAGGTTGTGGGCTGGCTGTCGAGGCGTTGCTGGAGCACACCGGCCAGTTCTAGGCTGGCCTTGCCCAGGCCGATGCGTTTGGCGATGCGCGTGTCGACCCGTTCGAAGCGGTAGCCGTTCAGGGCATCGTCACCATAGTAGAAGAGCGCGCTGTTCCAGCCATGACCCCAGTTGCGCAGCCAACCGGCGGAACCGCTGTTTCGGGCAGTTTGTTGTGCATCCAGTGGGTTGCTCGCCTCGGCATCGACGTAGGCATACGTCAGGCGCAGGCGATCGGCGCTGCTGATTCGCCAGTCGAGCTGGGTTTCTGTCCCGGAGAAGCGCGCGCTGTTTGAGTTGCTGGCGATGTACTGATTGTTGCGCAGCGGTTCGCTGATCATCCCGGTGATTTCGTCGTAGAACAGCTTCACATCGACCGCCAGCCCCACTTCGGCAAAGTAGCCGTTGTAGCCTAGTTCCCGGGAGCGCATGTGTTCCTGTTCGAGGTTACCGGGGCCACGGGTCTTGACGAAATAACGGGCACTGGACTGGCCATAGGCACCGGGTCGCAGGTTCTTTACCTGATAGCTCCAGTTGACGTTGTTCTCGAACATGTCCGGCGAGCGGATGGCTTCCGAATACACCGCTCTCAGGCCATGGCGCGGGTTGATCAGGTAGTTGACGGCCACCCGGGGGGTGAGCGAACTGCCGATCAATTGCGTGTCTTCGAACATCGCACCGCCCTGCAGCAACCAATGCTCGGTGGCGCGCCACTCGAGTTGGCCGAACGCCCGCCAGGTGGTGTCGTCGAGGGTGCCATTGAAGTAGGTCTCGGAATCTGCCCGGTCGTAACGATAGTTCATGCCGCTGACCAGCCGCAGACTGTCGGACAGGCTGAGGGTGTCCTGCACTTCAAGGTCGTAGCGCGATTCCCGGGTGCTCTGGTCAATATCGCCACAGAGGGTTTGCCGGGCGCCGTTTCGCCATTGGTCCAACACTTGATTGGCCAGTGCCCGCTGGGCCGGGTCACCTGCTGGCGCGCCGGGGCCGGTGTAGCGCTCCATGTTGCGCGCCAGGCGTTCGGTGTAATTCGGGTTGAGCTGCCAGAGCTCGGTCAACTGCGGGCTGAACGAAACCTCGGCATCGCAGGCACGCCAGGTTTGCTGGCGATCCCAGTGCTGCGCCGAGCCCTGGATGTAAAGGCTGTGATCGGGATTGATGTCGAGGTTCCAGCGCAGCGAGCCGGCGTAGTCCTTGGCGATGACGTCGGAATTGTTCCCGGCAGCGGTAATCCCCGAGAAGACCGGGCGGTAGGTATACGGCCGCTGGTTGCTCCCGTCCTTGGCATTCAATTGCCAGTCGATACTCTGGTTTTCAGTGAGCGTCTGGCTGACCGCGAGGTTGAAGCGATTCAAGCGGCGGCTGTCGCGGTAATCGGCACCGTTACGGTCCGAGTCGAAGCCGTCGTCTTTCTGACCGGACAGTGACAGGCGCAGGTCGCCGCCGTCCCAGCCCACGCCCTGGCTGGCGTAAAAGTCGTCGATGCCGCGCTGCCCTCGGGTGACTTTCATTCGCGTGCCGTGGCTGTCGGCCGGGTTGCGCGTGATGATGTTGACCACCGCCATCAGAGCATTGGCGCCATAGCTGACGGTGTTCGGGCCGCGAAAAACTTCGATGCGCTCGATGTCCTCCATGGCCACCGGAATGTCACTCCAGTCCACCGTGGCCAGGCCTGCGCGGTACACCGAACGGCCGTCGATCAACACTTGCATGCGTCGCGCTTCGGTCGCATTGGTGCCGTGATAGTTCACCGCCGCCTGATTGCCGTTGATGTTGCCGACCATCATTCCCGGCACCAGTCGCAGCAACTCACTGATGTCCCGGGCGCCACTGGCATTGATCAGTTCGCTGTCGATCACCGTCATGCTTCCCGGTACCGCGGCCGGCGACTGCTTGAGTCGCGTCGCGGTCAATACTGGCGGCAGCGGCTCGCTGTCGAGGAACAAGTCGTCGGCGAGCAATGGCGAGCTGAAGATCAGCGCCAGTACCAGCGGCGAGCGAGGTGATGGAGAGCCAAACGACACAACACATCCTTGGTAGCGAACAATTGGCGCGCATGTTAACCGAGCGCAATGACTTTTCCAGTCACGTTGTGGGCATTTTCCTCGGTTTTCTTGGTCTTCTTCCTACAAGTGTCGGTAATTGATGCAGGGGCTGGCCGCCACTGGACCGCTCCGTATAATGCCGACATCGCCACTGGTATGGATTAACGGATTGCATATGACTGAACAGCGCCCAATTGCGGTCCTGGGAGGCGGAAGTTTTGGTACCGCCGTGGCTAACCTGCTGGCCGAGAACGGGCATCAGGTCCGGCTATGGATGCGTGACCCCGAGCAGGCCGAGGCCATTCGGGTCAATCGCGAGAACCCGCGTTACCTCAAAGGCATCAAGATTCTGCCGGCCGTGGAAGCGGTCACCGACCTGCTGGCCACTCTGCAAGCCTGCGACTTGTGCTTCGTCGCACTGCCGTCCAGCGCGCTGCGCTCGGTATTGATGCCGCACGCCGAACGTTTGAGCGGCAAGTTGCTGGTGAGCCTGACCAAAGGCATCGAAGCCCACACCTTCAAATTGATGAGCGAAATCCTCGAAGAGATCGCCCCGCAAGCGCGCATCGGCGTGCTGTCCGGGCCGAACCTGGCCCGTGAAATCGCCGAACACGCGCTGACCGCCACGGTGGTCGCCAGCGAAGACGAAGAACTCTGCCAGCGGGTCCAGGAGGCGTTGCATGGCCGGACCTTTCGCGTATACGCCAGCGCCGACCGCTTCGGCGTGGAGTTGGGCGGGGCGCTGAAAAACGTCTACGCAATCATCGCCGGCATGGCGGTGGCGCTGGGCATGGGCGAAAACACCAAGAGCATGCTGATCACCCGGGCGCTGGCGGAAATGACCCGCTTTGCGGTGAATCAGGGCGCCAACCCGATGACCTTCCTCGGTTTGGCGGGCGTCGGCGATTTGATCGTCACCTGCTCGTCGCCGAAAAGCCGTAACTACCAGGTCGGATTCGCCCTCGGCCAGGGCTTGAGTCTGGAAGATGCGGTCACCCGCCTGGGCGAAGTCGCCGAAGGCGTGAACACCCTTAAGGTGCTCAAGGCCAAGGCTCAGGAGGTGGGCGTGTACATGCCGCTGGTCGCCGGGCTGCACGCGATCCTGTTCGAAGGGCGCACGCTTAATCAGGTGATTGAACTGTTGATGCGTGCCGAACCGAAAACCGACGTCGATTTTATTTCCACCAGTGGTTTCAACTGAGCATCAGGGAGAGCGAGACATGAACGATCCGAAAACAGAGGACAAGTACGAATCCATCCTGCTGCGCGTGTTGTGGATGATCGTCTACGTGCTGGTCTGGCAAGTGGCGCAATTCATCCTCGGCGCTGTGGTGCTGGTGCAGTTGATCTATCGTTTGATCTATGGCGCCCCGAGCGCCAGCCTGATGAACTTCGGCGACAGCCTGAGCCAGTTTCTGGCGCAGATCGGTCGTTTCGGCAGCTTCCACAGCGACCAGAAACCGTGGCCGTTCGCCGACTGGCCGACGCCGCGTACACCGGAAGGTGAAGCACCGCACGCTGTGGCGCCAGCCCCGCATCCGGCTCGAGATGAGGAACCGAAACTATGAAACTCTGGGTATTGCGTCATGGTGAAGCCGAGCCACACGGCAAGCGTCCTGATTCGGAACGGGCACTGACTGCCCATGGTCGTGAAGAAGTGCTGCGCACTGCCGCCGAGTTGGCCGGCAAGCCGCTGACCGCGATCTATGCCAGTCCTTACCTGCGCGCGCAGGAGACCGCAGAAATTGTGCGTACAGCGCTGAATTTCGCGCCGGAGATTCGCACCGTCGACTGGCTAACCCCCGACAACCGTCCGCAAGCGGTGGCGGAGCAGTTGGTGTCTGTGGATCACGCGCTGCTGGTCAGTCATAACCCGCTGGTGGGCAACCTGCTGGGTTACCTTCAGCACGGACATGTACAGGACCCGGAAGCAGTCCGCACCGCCGGCCTTGCAGAACTTGAAGGTGATTTGCCGCTGGCCGGCGCGATGAAGCTCAAAGGCATCAAGCACCCATAATCCTGTTTTTACAGGGGGAATGGTTTGCCCGAAACTTGAGAGCGACACCGATCAAGTGTGGGAGCGGGCTTGCTCGCGAAGAGGGTGTGTCAGTCGATATCAATGTTGCCTGACACACCGCTTTCGCGAGCAAGCCCGCTCCCACGGGTTCTGCTTCGCACCTGATATTTTTGTGTGAAATAGTCAACCGAGCAACTGCTTGGTTGACTACGCTTGCTCCAGACCAAAAACAAAGGAGCGAGTCGCATGCCTGCTGCTTTTCGTTTGCCGCTGGACGTCTTCTACGAGCGTGAAGCGCGCCATCCCCGGCAGCGCTTTTTGGTCCAGCCCACGGGCGGCGGAGAGGTCGAGACCCTGACTTGGGCCGACGTCGGCCATCAGGCACGTTGCGCCGCGCATTGGCTGCGCGCACGCGAACTGCCCCAAGGCAGCCACATCGCCCTGATCTCGAAAAACTGCGCGCACTGGATCATCGCTGACCTGGCGATCTGGATGGCCGGCCACGTGTCGGTGCCGCTCTACCCGAACCTCACCGCCGAGACCGTGGCCCAGGTCCTTGAACATTCTGAAGCGGCGCTGGTGTTCATCGGCAAACTCGATGACTGGCCAGGCATGTATCGAGGGGTCAGCCCTGATCTGCCGACGATCAGCCTGCCGTTGCATCCATTCGGCACGTTCGATTTCAGCTGGGCCGACCTGCAAAAGAGCTCACCGATCCAGGACGATCCCAAGCCGTCCGCCGACCAGTTGGCGACCATCATTTACACCTCCGGCACCACCGGCATGCCCAAAGGCGTGATGCACAGTTTCGCCAATCTGGGGTTTGCCACTACTCGCGGCACGCAGTTGTTTGGCTTGAATGAGTCGGATCGACTGCTGTCCTACCTGCCGCTGTGCCATGTCGCCGAGCGGATGTTCGTCGAGCTGGCGTCGATCTACACCGGGCAAACGGTGTTTTTTGCCGAGAGCCTCGACACCTTCCTGGCCGATTTGCGCCGTGCACGTCCGACCGCGCTGTTCGGTGTGCCGAGGATCTGGACCAAATTCCAGATGGGCGTGTACAGCAAGATCCCGGCAAAGCGCCTCGACTTCCTGCTCGGTCTGCCGATTATCGGCAAGCGGGTCGGCCACAAATTCCTGGCCGGGCTCGGGCTGGATGCCTTGCGCATCGCCTTGTCCGGCGCCGCGCCAGTGCCGCAGACCTTGCTGCTGTGGTACCGCAAACTGGGCCTGGATGTACTGGAGGTCTACGGCATGACCGAAAGCTGCGGCTATTCGCACGTTGGCCTGCCGGGCCAGAACAAACCCGGCTGAATCGGCAAGCCCTGCCCGGAGGTCGAGGTGCGGATCGCTGAGTCGGGCGAGGTCATGGTGCGCAGCGGCGCGACCATGCTCGGGTATTTCAAGGAGCCTGAGAAAACCGCAGAAACCATCACCGAGGACGGCTTCCTGCGCACCGGCGACAAGGGCGAGGAAGACGCCGAAGGCAACCTGCGCCTGACTGGGCGCCTGAAAGAAATATTCAAGACCAGCAAAGGCAAATACGTCGCCCCGGCGCCGATCGAAAATCGTCTGGCGGAGCATTCGCGCATCGAGCAGGTGTGCGTGGTGGGCGATGGCCTGAGCGCGCCGCTGGGGCTGTGCGTGCTCTCGGCGGTCGGTCAGCAGGACGCCAGCGGAACGGCGCGGGCGGGCCTGCATTCAAGCCTGGAAAAACTGTTGGAGGAGGTCAATGGCGTCCTCGACAAACACGAACGCTTGCATCGATTGGTGGTGGTCAAGGACAGCTGGGCGGTGGAAAACGGCTTTCTGACGCCGACCCTGAAGATCAAGCGTAACGTGATCGAAGCAGCTTACGGCGCCCGTTTCGAAGAATGGAGCGCGCGCAGCGAAGCGGTGCTGTGGCAGGATTGAGTCACGAATAAAACCAACAAAGGATGTCAGCAATGAGCTTGTGGCGTACCCATCCCAACATTGAGCAGTTGAACGCAATCCAGAAAAACACCATCGGCGAAGTGTTGGATATTCGCTTCGAAGCCTTCGACGACGAGTCCCTGACCGCGAGCATGGTCATCGACCATCGCACTCACCAGCCTTACGGCTTGCTGCACGGCGGCGCCTCGGTGGTGCTGGCCGAAACGGTCGGCTCGATGGCCAGTTACCTGTGCATCGACGCCAGCAAGTTTTACTGCGTGGGCCTGGAAATCAACGCCAACCATTTGCGCGGCTTGCGCAGCGGGCGGGTCACGGCGGTGGCCAAGCCGATTCACATTGGCCGCACGACGCATGTCTGGGATATCCGTTTGACCAGCGATGAGGGCAAGGCCAGTTGTGTGTCGCGGTTGACCATGGCGGTGGTGCCGTTGGGTGAGAATCCGCCCGCCCGCTGAAACGCGATCCCCTGTAGCAGCTGGCGAAGCCTGCGTCCGGCTGCGAAGCAGTCGTAAATCCTGTGACCTCAACCTTCCTGAACCACCGCAGTGAATGGTTTACGACTGCTGCGCAGCCGGACGCAGGCTTCGCCAGCTGCTACAGGGGACTTCATCAGATTTAAGTTTTTGCGACATAGCCATGACCGGACTGTCATCATTCCTGGCACTTACGGTCATTGCTGTAGGACGTCGTCTTACGGACAATCAACCCTTGTTTTCCTTGATGGATCACCGGTATGTCGCAACAGATATTTTTCGCCCACGCCAACGGTTTTCCCTCGGGCACCTACGGCAAGTTGTTCGCGGCGCTGGCGCCCGAGTATCAGGTGACGCATCTGCAGCAGCACGCCCACGACCCGCGTTTTCCGGCGGATGACAACTGGTACAACCTGGTCGACGAGCTGATACATCACCTCAGGCAGCAACCGGAACCGGTGTGGGGCGTCGGCCATTCCTTCGGTGGCGTGCTGCATCTGCACGCGGCGTTGCGGTGCCCCGAGCTCTATCGCGGCGTGGTGATGCTTGATTCGCCGGTGCTGACCCGCGCTGATCAATGGGTGATCCGCGCCGCCAAACGTTTCGGTTTCATCGATCGCCTGACCCCGGCCGGCCGTACGTTGGGACGACGGGAAGAGTTCGCCGATCTGGAGGCGGCCCGACTCTATTTCGCTGGCAAAACCCTGTTTCGCAGTTTCGACCCGGAATGCTTCGACGCTTACCTGCAACACGGCTTGCACAAGGTGGGCGACAGGTTGCGCCTGCGCTTCGACCCGGCCACGGAAATCAGTATCTACCGTGGCGTGCCGCACACCAGCCCCGGCCGCACACGGCAACTGAAAGTGCCGCTGGCGGTGGTTCGGGGGCACAAGAGCCGGGTGGTGATGCGTCATCACGCAAGCCTCGTGGGGCGCTTGCCGCTGGGTGAGTCCCTGACCATGCCTGGCGGCCACATGTTTCCCCTCGAACGTCCCCAGGACACGGCCACGCTGCTGAAGAACCTGCTCAGCCGTTGGGAAGGTCGCCGCCAACAGGATTGCGCATGAGCAACGTCGTTGAAGAAGTTCGCCTGAGCCTGCCGCATATCGAGTTGGCAGCGCACTTGTTCGGCCCCGAAGACGGCATGCCGGTGATCGCCTTGCATGGCTGGCTGGACAACGCCAACAGCTTCGCCCGGCTGGCGCCGAAGCTCACAGGCTTGCGCATTATCGCGCTGGACATGGCCGGACACGGTCATTCCGGGCATCGGCCGACCGGTGCCGGTTACGCGCTGTGGGACTACGCCCATGACGTGCTGCAAGTGGCCGAGCAATTGGGCTGGAAGCGCTTTGGCCTGCTGGGGCATTCCATGGGCGCGATCGTTTCGCTGGTGTTGGCCGGTTCGTTGCCGGAACGCGTGACCCATCTGGCGTTGATCGACGGCATCATTCCTCCTACAGACAAAGGCGAAAACGCTGCCGAACGGATGGGCATGGCCTTGCAAGCGCAGCTGGATTTGCGGGAGAAGCGCAAACCGGTCTACAACACCCTCGACCGGGCCATCGAGGCGCGCATGAAAGGCTTGGTCGCTGTCAGTCGCGAAGCCGCAGAACTGCTGGCCCAACGGGGATTGATGCCGGTGCCGGGCGGTTATACCTGGCGCACCGATAACCGACTGACGTTACCGTCGCCGCTGCGTCTGACCACCGAACAGGCGATGGCCTTCGTCCAGCGAGTCAGTTGTCCTGCAAAACTGGTGGTGGCTGCCGACGGCATGCTCGCCAAACATCCCGAGTTGCTGGAGCGTCTACCCTTTAGCCGTGAACAGCTGCCTGGCGGCCATCATTTGCACCTGAATGACGAACCCGGCGCCGACCTTGTCGCAGACTGTTTCAATCGGTTCTTCGCCGTTCCTTGACTTGCGCCGGGCAACTGTCGAGGCTGGGCGGGTTGAAATGGGAGACAACCATGATAGATCTCTACACCGCTGCGACCCCGAATGGCCACAAGGTCTCTATCGTGCTCGAGGAACTCGGCCTGCCCTACACGGTGCACGCCTTGAGTTTCGACAAAAAGGAACAGAAGTCCGAGGGCTTCCTCAAGATCAATCCCAATGGCCGGATTCCAGCGATTGTCGACCGCGCCAACGGCGATTTCGCTGTGTTTGAATCCGGCGCGATCCTGATTTACCTGGCTGAACTGAGCGGCAAACTGCTGCCAACAGACCCCAAGGGGCGTTCGGTGGTCCTGCAATGGCTGATGTTCCAGATGGGTGGAATCGGCCCGATGCAAGGCCAGGCCAACGTGTTTTTCCGTTATTTCCCGGAGAAACTCCAGGGCGCCATCGATCGCTATCAACATGAAACCCGCCGCCTCTATGAAGTGCTCGACACGCGCCTGCAAGCTGGGGAGTTTCTGGCTGGTGAGTACAGCATTGCCGACATCGCCACTTATCCGTGGGTCCGTGGCCACGAGTGGTCGGGTGTCGAGGTCGACGGTTTGCCGGCCCTGCAGCGCTGGATGGCAACCATGGAGGCGCGTCCGGCGGTACAGCGCGGTTTGCTGGTGCCGGAGCGTATCGATGACGCCAGTATCATCAAGGGTGCCCAGGCCATGCTGATCCGATGAGTCTATCCATGCGTTCACTCAGTCTGCTGTCGCTGTGTTGTTTCAGTCCGCTGTTGTTTGCCGCCGATATTCCGGGCAGTCAGGACCTGCCGATCGTGCCGCGTATGGCCGATGCGCAGATCGTTGACTATCGTCCGGTGGCCGAACTTGAGCGGATCTATCCCCTGGGCTCGATCCGCAAAATCAGCGGCCAGTTGCGCTTTGACGGCCAGGTCGCTGCCCGAGGGCAAACCACGTCGGTGACCTACGAATTGCCACCGGAGCATTCCTCCACCGAGGCCTTCACCGCCGCTCGTGAAGCCTTGCAGAAGCAGGACGCCCAATTGCTGTTCTGGTGCCAGGCCCGTGATTGCGGCGAAAGCAGCCTGTGGGCCAATGATGTCTTCGGCAATGCCAAGCTCTATGGCGCTGATGATCAGCAAGCGTTCTTGCTGTTGCGTCTGGCGGCCCCACAGGACAACACGCTGGTGGCGCTTTACAGCATCACGCGCGGCAATCGCAAAGCTTATCTTCACGTCGAACAGTTTGACGCCGCCGCGCCGCTGGGTGATTTGCTGCCGACTTCTGCAACCTTGCTTCGAGAACTCAAAAGCACCGGTGAACTCGATTTCCCCAAATTGACCGGCGATCCTGACGATGCCTGGCTGCGCCTGATCTCTCGTGGGCTGAATCTGGACACCACGTTGCGGGTCAGTGTTTCCGGGCCGAAGGCCGAAGCCTGGCGTCAGGCATTGATCGGGCAGGGTGTGCGCACCGCCAGGATGGAAGCGGGTAGCGTCGAGGGCGCTGGCTTGCACATCGAACTGTTGCGATAAGCTTTATCAGGCGAACGTACACGCTGCGTTCGCCTACTCTTTTGCGGGCTGACTTTTTTCGAGATTTAGATGATCAATAACGATCGGCTGTTGGTGCAGATCCTGCTCCTGGTGCTGTTTGGCGCGAGCTTCTGGGTGATGGCGCCGTTCTGGTCGGCGCTGTTCTGGGGCGCGGTGCTGGCGTTTGCCAGTTGGCCGCTGATGCGTTTGCTGACGCGTTTGCTCAATGGTCGCGAATCTCTGGCGGCCGCAGTGCTGACGCTGTGCTGGATGTTACTGGTGGCGTTGCCGTTGGTTTGGCTGGGGTTCAACCTCGCGGACCATGTGCGCGATGCCACGGCGTTCATCAAGGATGTGCAGGTCGACGGGCTGCCGGAAGCGCCGACCTGGCTGGGCAGTATTCCCTTGGTGGGCGAGCGGCTGGTGGGGGTCTGGAACAGCATCGATCAGCAGGGCGCGGCGATGATGCTGGCGGTCAAACCTTATCTGGGTCAGGTCGGCAATTGGTTGCTGGCGCGCAGTGCGCAGATTGGTGGCGGGATACTTGAGCTGACGTTGAGTATCGTCTTCGTGTTCTTTTTCTACCGTGACGGGCCGCGTCTGGCGGCGTTTGTTCACGGGTTGCTGGAACGTCTGATTGGTGACCGTGCCGGGTATTACATCGAATTGGTGGCGGGCACGGTGCAGCGGGTGGTGAACGGCGTGATCGGGACAGCGGCGGCCCAGGCGGTTCTGGCGTTGATCGGGTTTTTGATTGCCGGGGTGCCCGGGGCGCTGGTGCTGGGGATCGTCACGTTTTTGTTGAGCCTGATTCCGATGGGGCCGCCGCTGGTGTGGATTCCGGCCACGGCCTGGCTGGCCTGGAAGGGCGAGTACGGGATGGCGGTGTTTCTCGGAATTTGGGGGACGTTCATCATCAGTGGCGTCGACAACGTGCTCAAACCGTACCTGATCAGCCGGGGCGGGAATTTGCCGTTGGTGATTGTGCTGCTCGGGGTGTTTGGCGGGTTGATTGCCTTTGGGTTTATTGGTTTGTTTATCGGCCCGACGTTGTTGGCGGTGGCCTACAGCCTGCTGAACGACTGGAGCAAGAGTCAGGCTCGGGTTGAGGATCGCCGGCCCTGAGATTTTTGTTGGGGCTTAGGGCCTCTTCGCGGGCAAGCCTCTAGACCGTAGGAGCGAGGCTTGCCCGCGAAGCTTTTGACTTATGTGGCCTCGTTCAGGTATTTGCCCACGGTCGCCACGTTGTCGAGCGAGTACTGCTTGCTCAGGTTGGCGATCATTTTGTTCAGAGCTTCGGTCACGTTCGACTGAGCGGTGGAACTGTCGGTGTTTCGCTCGCGGCCGGCTTGCAACGCCGCTTTCAACTCGTCGCTGCTGACACCGCCATTGCTGTCGCTATCCAGCACTTTGAGCAACGCGGCGCTGGTATCGGTGCTGGTCGATGAGGTGCTGCTGGTCTGCAACGCGCTGGTCAGTTCGGTGGCGCTGACACTGCCGTCGCTGTCCGCATCGAGCTGGCTGAACAGTTCTTCGCTGGACACTTGTTGAGGTGGCGGCGGAGGCGGGGCGAGGCTGGCGGCGAGTTCGTCCTGGCTGACGGAGCCGTCTTCGTTCTTGTCCAGGGCCGAGAAGATTTCTGTGCTGTCGGCGCTGCTGCCGGCGTTGGCCAGGCCGTTGCTCAGTTCATCGCTGCTGATGGCGCCGTCACCGTCGGCGTCCAGGGCGCTGATCAGCGCGTCAGCCAGTTCGGTGTTCGGTGCCTGGTCCCGTGGCGGCGGCGGAGGGGGCATCGCGGCCATTTCTTCACTGCTCAGGCTGCCGCTTTCGTCGCTGTCCAGGTCGGCGAAATTCTTGCTCAGGCTGACCAGCAGACCGTCGTCGGTTTTCTGCGACAGGGCGCTCTTGAGTTCATCCTGATCCACCGCGCCATCGCTGTTGCTGTCGAGTTTGGCGAGCAATTCTTTCTGAAATTGCTGGCTACGGGCGGTACTGGTGGTGGTGCTATTGGTGCTGGTATAGCTCGTATAACTGCTGACGCTACCGATCATTGCGCTCACTCCTTGGAATGGATAACCGGTGGGTGCACCGGCTTATGCAGCCTCAAGGGGCAAGTTGTCGTGGGTATGTGAGGTTTGTACCTAACAGTACACAGAGCACGACAGATCCGTGTAGCAGCTGGCGAAGCCTGCGTTCGGCTGCGAAGCAGTCGTGAGACCATCCATCGCGGTGTTTCAGGACGATTGATGTGGCAGGATCTACGACTGCTACGCAGCCGAACGCAGGCTTCGCCAGCTGCTATGTATGGACTCGCCCCCACTGTCTACCCGCTTTTGAAAAACCGCCGCCCCGTTGCCTCTATGTATCAGGCCTATTCGAAGAAGCCG
>NZ_VOBM01000068.1:0-19180 GCF_008370005.1 Pseudomonas sp. ANT_J28 | reverse complement strand
GTCTGCTTACGTTTTCCGGCATATTCGGCATCGGCGAAGGACATCTGTTTCATCGGGGTTCAACCGCTCAGTTTGTGCGAGGTGCGTATTTCACCAAATCTGGATGTCTTTTTCAGAGTTTCCCTAGAAGAAGCTCTCCAGCCCGCAAGCGTCATGTTGCGAAACATGGTCAAAAAAGACTCTTTCAAAAAACTCTTGATGAAACTCCATCTGCCCGAAGACTCACTGTTTGAAGTAACCGCTAATGGTCAGATCAAGGCACACTACGCAGGCAAAACCCTGAGTTTCGAGAGTGCATTCAAACTGGCTCCGGATCTGAACGATGATCTTGTTGTATTGGTTGAAACGGCGCAAGTGACCGGTGGCGTCGTCACACTTGATGACCAAGTCAGCATGACTCAATGGTTGAGATTCCATCGTTACCTCCTCCGTCGGACGATCATCGATGCCCAGAACCTGATTGCATTCCTGGAACAGCAACATCCCGTCAGCCCGCCATTCGGCAACTATTGGGAAATGATAAAGGTCGGGGAAAACAATCCGCTCACTATGTCATCAGCACAGTGCAGCCGGCTTCGAGCACTTATCAAGGAATACATCAAGGGGAGGTCATTACTGGAACATCTGTCAGGCACTATTCTGGGTGGAGAGTCCACTCCCTTCAAACGATCTGATGCGGAGTATTATCTGAAAAAGCTTGTTTCCAGCTCCATTGCTCTAATCTGGGCAAAAGGTATTGTACGGGACCTGGATTGGTATGGTGCGCAAGATAATCAGCCCTTATCAGATGAGTCTCTCCAGCAAATACTTTTGACCGCGCTACTGTTGGACCTCCATCCGATGGTCGGGGAGCAAGAGCCGCGCAATCAAGTTGCCGGTTTCGATCTCTATGCGGCCCAACACATAGAGAAGTCTTTCGCCAGTGTTCAAACGGAATTCGAAAGACATCTGATCAATAACCACAGGATCTCTGAACAAAACGCGGCACTGGCCTCGCATTTATTGTTGGCCGGCACCGCGCCGGAGTTCCTGGTCAAGGACTTGCCGCCTACTCTGCTATTAGGCACCCCGCAATGGGTTGATTACTGCCGGACCATCGCGGTGCAGGAAATCATTTCACCGGGATCGTCGCGCTCTATGACCCATGCGCAGATACAACACTTGATGAAGTCCGACCCAGTCACCGAGTCGCAACAGGCACTCAATGCCTTGGCTGCTGTAGATCCAGTGATCGACTGGGCGTTGCTCAACGGTATCGTCACCCATAATGAAGTGAACCGGTCGCCCAAGGATTCGCTTGAAGTGGCAGTGGCCGCTTACGCCCGCCATGCGAAAACCTTTGCTGAAACGGCTGAAACGTTGTCTCGCCCCTTGCCGACCCGCAAGAGCGTCGCGCTGGACATCCTCACGCAAGTCGCCAAGGGATGCACCTATCTTGAAGATGACGTCCTTCACCAAACGCGCAATCGAACACTGGCAGACGCCTATGCCAAACCGTTTCTCATATCCCCTGTAGACCTGCACATGTCCGACGACCTGCTGACAGGTGATTGGGACCTGAGGCATGGAGAGAGTATTTATAAAGCGTTTCCAAACATGCTCCCCAACCTGCTTTCTCCGTATGGAGAGTTTTACCGCCAATTCAATCGGAACTATGTGTCACATGTGCAGGCCATGAGTACGCATTTGAAACTGGCCATTTCATCCTTGCCGCTTCCTGATCGGGCGCGGCTGCTGCGCGGACAGGTGACGATATTCTCTGTACGGCCTTCAGTCGCCACTCTTCATCCAATCACCAGCCTCCCCATGAATCCAATATCGTCAACCCTTGACGTCATACTGAAAGTGCAGAATCGGATTCCCATGGAGAGTCAGAAAGACAAAGAGCAGGCCACCGGTCGTTACGGCGTAGTGATGTGTACCTACTTCGAAGGACGACTGAGTTGTTATGAGCTGTTCACCTTGCACGGAGTCTGCCGTGAAAACACGCAACTGGCCGAGCTGATCGAAAGGGAGAACCTGTTACATACAAGCGCCCGCAGCAGTGGAAAAAACCACTCCCATCCGGCACCTGTGCATCAACTGCCCATGGACATCGAGTGCTACACCCATGGAGTCACACCTGGCCTCGTCAATACCAGTCGTGGCGTCATTGAAAAAATCGGTGAACTATCAGCGACACGCCAGCCTTCGAACATTGAAAGCAAAGGCTATTACCAAAGTTTCTACTCAAGTGAATTCGACCCGCTCGTGAATTTCGTGCTCAAGCACCGGCCAATCGCAACCTACGATGAGTTGGTAAAAGAATGCTGGGGGCAAACCCGGCTGGAGGCATTGCGCGCAGAACGTGAAGAAGCGTTGAACACGTTTCTCAATATTGTCGTACCGTTCAAATCTTGCATCGAAGACATCAGTTCAGACGATCTAGATCGACAGTTCCGAGGAGTAGCTGCCTGCACTCTGGAAGCTGGGATGACACTTCTGTTGGTGGTCGGGGCCATCGGCAAGATAGCCAGTATTGCCGCTAAAAGCATGACCCTTGCAACGAAAGCCAGCGCCATTGCCAAGACTGGCCTGGGCCTGGTGAGCAGCTTGCTAAATCCGCTGGATGGCGTTCCGGACTTGTTTAAAGGTGGCGCAAAGCTGTTGCGCAAAGGTTTTAACGGGAGTGTTGCGGCCTTGGAAAACGCCAGTTCCGATCTTCGCAAGTTGACGGGTCAGACTCAAATCGAGCAAATGGGCAGAGCCGGCGATCCAGACATCATTCGTCTTGGAACCTGGCGCCCCGTGAAGTCTTCGAAAGACCTTTTCCGGGTCTGGGGTATACGCCAGAACGACCATTGGTACGCACTCAACCGGCACGGTCAGCCATGGGGAGCGAAGCTCAACAACTTCGAACCAACGAAAATCTGGCATCTGCTCAAGCTGGATAAGCTGATGCCGGCATCCTACACCCGCAAACTGCTCAAGGACGCGTTGCCAGCCTCTAGAGCAAAGGTCGACGATGCTATCAGAGTCCTGACGGACGCATCACTTGAAGCCGACTCTGGGAAGATTGTGAAACTGCTGTTAGGTGACAACTCGAGTCAAGGTCGACGCAAACTTCTGAATTACCTGAACGAAGTAAAAAACGATATTGCCAAAGTCACACCCGACAACTTTGTCCTGGACACCGCTGAGTCGCAAAGTTATGCAGCCCTGAACCCGGACTGGTATGCAGATTGGGCACGCGCAACCCCGAAGGACGCAGCCCAAAAGAAGTTCATGCGCATCTATACCCATAACTTCAATCAGCAGTTCCGTACCGAAGGCTATAGCCATGATGTACTCGCCGATGACATTGTTCATGAGTTGTTTCATGGAGCCCCCAACACACTGGATCACTCCTATGCCCACAACCCAATATCCGGGCGCCAAGGTAACTACCAACGAGTGGACGTTGCTCCGCTGATTAACCTGGCATCCGGCCACCTGCGTGATCCGGGTACGCTGAAAGTGATCGACAAGGCCAACGCTTTCAATAATGCGGATTCGTTTGCACTGACCACATCACTGCTTAGCCAGTTATCGAAAGAACCAGCCTCGTACCGGCTAAACATTGAGGCGATGTCGAAGGCGCTCGAAAGAAGCCAGAACGGCTATATCGGCTGGGAGGTTCTTGTGAAGTTGAATCCGGTTTAAGCCACACGATCTGCCGCAGGGCGGGCCTGCGGCAGATTGGCTGAATGGAAACAACTGACTGTGGTTTAATTGCGCGCTTTTTCGACGCCCAGTGCCCGCATCAAGGAATGCCCCATGAGTCAGCCCTCCTCCACCAAAGTCCTGATCATCGGTTATGTCTGGCCCGAGCCCTGCTCTTCAGCGGCCGGCGGGCACATGATGCAAATTCTCGAGACCTTCTTGCAGCAAGGCTGGGACATTACGTTCAGTAGCCCGGCCGGCACCGGTGAACACCGGGCAGACCTGACGGTGCTGGGCATTCGCGAAGTCCCGATCGAATTGAACAACAGCAGTTTCGACACGTTCATCAGCGAACTGGCCCCGGATATCGTTCTGTTCGATCGGTTCATGATGGAAGAACAGTTCGGCTGGCGCGTTGAGAAGCACTGCCCCGATGCCTTGCGCGTGCTTGAGACCTCCGACCTGCAAAGCCTGCGAGATGCCCGTCATCAACGCCTCAAGGAGCGTTTGAAGGCCAGTGACGACGCCAATGACTTCAATGAACTGTTCGCGCCGGCGTTACGTGAAGAGTTTGAGCTCATGGCCGAGACCGATCTGGCCAAACGGGAAATCGCAGCGATTTATCGTTGCGACTTGAATCTGATGATTTCCGAAGTGGAGATCGAGTTGCTGGTCGAGCAATTCAAGCTGCCGCGCCACTTGCTGCACTGGTGCCCGCTGATGGTCGATCTACCGAGCGTGCCACCGGTTTCTTTTGAAGACCGCGCGCACTTTCTCAGCATCGGCAACTTCCGTCATGCGCCCAACTGGGATGCGGTGCTTTGGATGAAAACCACTATCTGGCCGCTGATCCGCGAACAACTGCCAAAGGCTCAATTGCACATTTACGGTGCTTACACTCCGCCCAAAGCGACTGCGTTGCACAACCCCGGCCAGGGTTTTCATGTGATGAACTGGGCGGAAGATGCGTTAAAAGTCATGTCTGGCGCACGGATTTGTCTTGCCCCCCTACGCTTCGGTGCCGGAATCAAAGGCAAAATTGTCGACGCCATGTTGTGTGGCACGCCCACGATCACAACGCCAATCGGCGCGGAAGCGATGCACGGCGGACACCTTTGGCCCGGTGCCGTGACCCGCACAGCACAGGCGTTCGCCGATTGCGCGGTTCAGCTCTACAAGGATGAAGCACTTTGGACAGACGCCCAGTCCCAGGGTCAGGCATTACTGGCTGATCGTTATCGACAGTCCGAACATGGTCCGGCTTTGATCGAAAAGCTGGTGTACTGCCAACAACATCTGACACAACTTAGAAGTGATAATTTTACGGGCAGCATGTTGCGTCATCACCATCACAAAAGTACGCAATACATGGCGCAATGGATTGAAGCAAAGAATCGAAATCCGCTACAGCACTTGCTCCAATAACAAACATCTTGCATTATCACTGTCATTGACCAAGCTTAACACCATCCCTATAAATACCCTGCCGAACTATAACTTTACTAGTTAAGTTCGGCACAACTACCTACTCCTAATATATCAATGCAAGGATGCATTAAATGGACAACTATGTTCAGAGTAATTACACACTTAACAACTGGATGGCCGCTACTCCGGCAATTGATACATTGTCGCTCTGCGAATTGACGCTGCCAGGCACCCATAACGCGGGCAGCGACTGGAAAGCATCCTGGCCGCTGATTCCTGGCGCCCACTGGCTCGCCTGTCAGCACAAATCATTTTATGCCCAGCTGAGCCACGGTTCTCGAGCACTCGATATCCGTTTAATGTACGACGCTGACGCGCAGGGACTCGGGAAATTCTGCATTCATCACAACGGTTACCGCAATGGTCGTACCTTGGGGCACCTTGTAACCGACGTGGAAAAATTTCTCCAGGAGAACCCCAACGAATTCATCATCCTGGACTTTCATGAACTGAAGAGGGATCAGTTTGATTTCACTTACTTCAACAGCATGATGATGCTCTTTCTCGGCCATCGCATAATTCCCACCAAAAATCGGTCTCTGAATCTTCATCAACTCAAACAAATCAGCTCTATACAAAGAATTTTAGTCGCCACCCCATGGCACAGAGCGCTTGATCAAAACGTATTTCACGAGCAGATCGGGCACAAATGGTCTGGCAGCGGTATTACCAGCACCGCGGACTTGGAAAAGCACATTATTAATGTGCTAAAAAACCCGCCGGGCACATGGGCGCCGTGGTCGCTTTCCGCCACCAGTTACAGCGCTCTCGGTGGCCCCGTGGATATTCATGACGAGCTTAATTCCTGGTTCGATCCGAAGAAAAGCGACTGGGCGTCAAAGTGCAACATCATCAATGTCGATTTTATTGAAGAGTCCAACATTGTCTCTTATTGCCGAATTGTAAACCTGACGAAAGCGAGCAAGCGAAATTAACAATTTTCGCGCCATCAAATAGCTATTCTTGTGTAAGTGTTTCCGACGCTGGCAATACTGCCACGCACTTCTATGCTGGGTCATGAAAGCCTTTTGTCTCAGGCGAGTGATACGGATGCGGCACCCAGCCACATCCGACACTTGAACTTCTTCTCCCCACGGATGGGACGAATCAACGACAAGGAACTGTCATGAGCCGCAATACAGCAACCACACGAGCAACGTACTGGATATCGGTCGGTTGAAGCTGACCGATATTGTCTGGCCCGGCACGCACAACGCCGGCATGGACAAAAAAGCGCCAAACTATGAGGTGGTGGTCGGCAACTGGACGACCTGTCAGAACGACTCATTTGCCTGGCAACTGGCCAACGGTGCACGGGCGTTCGATATCCGGCTTGGCTGTACCGCCGACCGGTAGTACCGGTGTTCTACTTCAATCACAACGGCTATCAGTCCCACCGCATTCTTGATGAACTGGTCGATGCAGTGACGACATTCCTCGACCGAAACCCGGACGAATTCATCGTCCTCGACTTCCACCAGTTAGGAGATGCAGCGAAGCCTTTCGACTACCAACAATTCAATGATTTTCTGATGCATCGTCTGGGTTCGCGCTTGATCCGCTCTTCGGATGTATTCAGTACCGTGGAACAGTTCAAGCGCGCCAGTTCGCAGCGCCGCATTGTCATGGCCGCACAGGCGAAGCCCGGACTCGACAATGAGTATTTCTGGCCGCAAATACCTCACAAGTGGAACGGCAAGGCATTCACCGACACCAGCGATCTGCAATCGCATATCCAGACCACCCTTGTGGGGGCGCCTTACGATACATTTCTCTGGTCATTGCCGGCCACGTGCTATTCGCTGTTCGGTGGCCCGCAGCACATCAAAAACCAAATCAACGACTGGTTCCACACCACCCGCGATTGGGTCACCCGTTGCAGCATCATCAGCACCGATTTTTTTGACGAGGCGGATATTGTCCGCTACTGCTGGAGCGCCACCAGCATGAAAGCCGTTTACGGAGACAGGTTGCACGAGCGGGCCTAAGCGAAAGTCGTGGCAGGCTGGCACAGCAGGCGCCAAAAGAGGCATGATCCGATAGCGATAACAAGAAAAGCGTCCTGACATGACCCGAACAGCCCGCGTGACAGACCCCTCCTACGAATTGATGGACGACCATAACGGGTTGTCCATCATCTACCGCCAGCACGGATTCCCCTGCCCGTTGGTGCGCTGGCATTTCCACAAGGAATACGAACTGCACCTGATCGTCGCCAGCTCAGGCAAAGTATTCATCGGTGACTACATCGGTAATTTCTATCCGGAATCGCTGTTCCTCACCGGCCCCAACCTGCCCCACAACTGGATCAGCCAAGTGGCCGAAGACGAAGTGGTGCCCAAGCGCGACATGCTGGTCAATTTCACGGACGAGTTGTTCGACAGCGGCCACTTGGTGTTTGCCGAGCTCAAGACGCTGGCGCCGCTGTTGGAGCGCGCCCAGTACGGCATCGAGTTTCGCTGCAAGCGCACGATCCGCCAGGCCATGACTTTGATGCAGCGCATCGCCGACACCAAAGGCGTGACGCGCCTCGGGCACTTTTTCATTCTGCTGGAGTTGCTGGCCGCCTCTGACGACTTTCAGTTGCTGTCTGGGGCCACGACACCGCAGTTGGCCGACGAGCACAATATCGATCGCACCAACCGGGCGGTGGATTACATCTTCGCGCATTACACCCGTGAACTGCCGCTGGAGGAAGTCGCCGAGCACCTGGGCATGAAGCCGACTTATTTCAGTCGAGTGTTCAAGCAAGCCACCGGCCGCTGCTTCATCGAATTCGTCAATCGACTGCGCATCAGCAAATCCTGTGAGCTGTTGGCCTGCGGTGACAAACCGGTAACTGATGTGTGTTTCGAATCGGGCTTCAACAATATTTCCAATTTCAATCGGCGCTTTCAGCAACTCAAGGGCATGACGCCGTCGCATTACCGGCGGTTGGCGGTGCAGCGGTTGACTGAGCAGAACTTGGGTTAAACGCCTGAAAACCTGTACGGATTCCATAGGGTCTAACCGCTAAAAAGCCGTTCCCTGCACCTCTCCCTCCAAACCCCAGTGCAAAATAGTATCGATTCAAGTGCGATGGATGATTTGTCACGTCATCAATTGAAGGCTGTAATCAGTGCACATTCTTCCTGCCGTCGGAAGACACAAAAACAATAACTGTCCTTCTGTAACCCACCGGGTGCAGAAAAGGAGTGCACGATGCAACCTTCTGTAAAAGCTCTGCTTGCCCTCACCTGCATGACCCTCAGCAGCGTCAGCCTCGGCGCGCAGACCCTGACCATCGCCACCGTCAACAACAGCGACATGATCCGCATGCAAAAACTCTCGAAAACCTTCGAGGCTGAGCACCCGGACATCAAGCTGAATTGGGTGGTGCTGGAAGAAAATGTCCTGCGCCAACGCCTGACTACCGACATCGCCACTCAGGGCGGACAGTTTGATGTACTGACTATTGGTATGTACGAAGCCGCACTCTGGGGGGCCAAGGGTTGGCTGGAGCCGATGAAGGATTTGCCGGCCAGTTACGCCCTCGACGACGTGTTCCCATCGGTGCGTGAAGGCCTGTCGGTCAAGGGTTCGCTGTATGCCTTGCCCTTCTACGCTGAAAGCTCCATCACCTATTACCGCACCGATCTGTTCAAGGAGGCCGGACTGACCATGCCCGAGCACCCGACCTGGACCCAGATCAGCGAATTCGCCAGCAAACTCACCAATAAAGATAAAGAACAGTACGGCATCTGCCTGCGCGGCAAGGCCGGCTGGGGCGAGAACATGGCGCTGATCACCACCGTCGCCAATGCCTATGGTGCGCGCTGGTTCGATGAGCAGTGGAAGCCGGAATTCACCGGCCCCGAGTGGAAAAACGCGCTGAACTTCTACGTCGACACCATGAAAAAATCTGGCCCGCCGGGTGCGTCGAGTAACGGTTTCAACGAAAACCTCGCGCTGTTCAACAGCGGCAAATGCGCGATCTGGGTCGATGCCAGCGTCGCCGGCTCCTTCGTCACCGATAAGACCCAAAGCAAGGTCAGCGACCACGTCGGCTTCACCTACGCACCGCACGAGACCACCGACAAGGGCTCGGCCTGGTTGTATTCCTGGGCGCTGGCGATCCCGACCAGTTCCAAGGCCAAGGACGAAGCAAAAACCTTCAGCGCCTGGGCCACTTCCAAGGAATACGGCGCTTTGGTTGCCGAGAAAGACGGCATTGCCAATGTACCGCCAGGTACCCGCGCTTCGACGTACAGCGATGAGTACATGAAGGCTGCGCCGTTCGCCAAGGTGACCCTTGAATCGCTGAAAGCCGCGGACCCGAGCAAGCCGACCCTCAAGCCCGTGCCGTATATCGGCATCCAGTTGGTGACCATTCCTGAATTCCAGGCCGTAGGCACCCAGGTCGGCAAACTGTTCTCGGCAGCACTGATTGGCCAGACCACGGTCGACCAGGCCCTGACCGCTGCCCAGTCAACCACCGAACGTGAAATGAAGCGCGCCGGTTACCCCAAGTAACCCGCAACCTGCTCCCACATTAGATCTTCATAGGTCTGCATGAATCGGTTCTATCACCATGAATATTTCAACTGCCAAAGCTCACATGGACATTCCCCAACCGGTGCGGAAAAGCCGGTTGGGCAACCCCGGCTGGTTCCTGGTCAGCCCCTCGGTGGCGTTGTTGCTGCTGTGGATGATCGTGCCGCTGGGCATGACCGTTTACTTCTCGCTGATCCGCTACAACCTGCTCTACCCCGGTGAGAACGAGTTCGTCGGACTGGAGAACTTCAGCTACTTCCTCAGCGACTCGGGTTTCCTGCCCGGCGCCACCAACACTTTGTTGCTGGTCGGCAGCGTGCTGCTGATCAGCGTGGTGTTCGGCGTGTTGATCAGTGCGCTGCTGGAGGCCAGTGAGTTTCTCGGTCGCGGCATCGTGCGGGTGATGCTGATCTCGCCGTTTTTCATCATGCCCACCGTCGGTGCGCTGATCTGGAAGAACCTGATTTTCCACCCGGTCTCGGGGATCCTCGCCTACGTCTGGAAGCTGTTCGGCGCGCAGCCGGTGGACTGGCTGGCGCATTACCCGCTGCTGTCGATCATCATCATTGTGTCCTGGCAATGGCTGCCGTTCGCGATCCTGATCCTGATGACCGCCATGCAGTCCCTCGACCAGGAGCAGAAAGAAGCCGCGCGCCTCGACGGTGCCGGGCCGATCGCGATTTTCTGGCACCTGACCTTGCCGCACCTGGCACGGCCGATTGCCGTAGTGGTGATGATCGAAACCATCTTCCTGCTCTCGGTGTTCGCCGAAATCTTCACCACCACCAACGGCGGCCCCGGCTACGCCTCGACCAACCTCGCCTATCTGATCTACAACCAGGCGCTGGTGCAGTTCGACGTCGGCATGGCGTCCGCCGGCGGTTTGATCGCGGTGGTGATCGCCAACATCGCGGCCATCGTGCTGGTGCGCATGATCGGCAAAAACCTGACAGACAAAGCCTGAGGCCTGCGCCATGACCCTTCAACAATCCCGCCGTCTGCAAAGCCTGCTGCTCGGCACCCTGGCCTGGGCCATCGCGATCCTGATCTTCTTCCCGATCTTCTGGATGGTGATGACCAGTTTCAAAACCGAAATCGATGCGTTCGCCACACCGCCGCAGTTCATCTTCACGCCCACGCTGGAGAACTACCTGCACATCAACGAGCGCAGCGATTACTTCAGCTTCGCCTGGAACTCGGTGGTGATTTCCTTCAGCGCTACCGCTCTGTGCCTGCTGATCGCGGTGCCGGCGGCCTACTCGATGGCGTTCTACGAAACCAAACGCACCAAAGGCACGCTGCTGTGGATGCTCTCCACCAAGATGCTGCCACCGGTGGGCGTGCTGATGCCGATCTACTTGCTGGCCAAGAGTTTCGGCCTGCTCGATACGCGCATCGCGCTGATCGTGATCTACACGCTGATCAACCTGCCGATCGTGGTTTGGATGATTTACACCTACTTCAAAGACATCCCCAAGGACATCCTCGAAGCCGCGCGCCTCGACGGTGCCACGCTGTGGCAGGAAATGGTCCGGGTGCTGTTGCCGATCGCCAAGGGCGGCCTGGCTTCCACGGTGCTGTTGTCGCTGATCCTGTGCTGGAACGAGGCGTTCTGGTCCTTGAACCTGACTTCGTCGAAAGCCGCGCCGTTGACCGCGTTGATCGCCTCGTACTCAAGTCCCGAAGGTCTGTTCTGGGCCAAGTTGTCGGCGGTGTCGACCCTGGCCTGCGCGCCGATCCTGATCTTCGGCTGGATCAGCCAGAAACAATTGGTCCGCGGCCTGTCGTTCGGCGCCGTGAAATAGCCCTCAAAGAATAAGCACAGAAGGAGCGCCACCATGGCCAACCTGAAAATCAAGAATCTGCAAAAAGGCTTCGAAGGCTTTTCCATCATCAAAGGCATCGACCTGGAAGTGAACGACCGCGAGTTCGTGGTGTTCGTCGGCCCGTCGGGCTGCGGCAAATCCACGTTGCTGCGCCTGATCGCCGGCCTGGAAGAAGTCAGCGGCGGCACCATTGAGCTCGATGGCCGCGACATCACCGAAGTCAGCCCGGCCAAGCGCGACCTGGCGATGGTGTTCCAGACCTACGCCCTGTACCCACACATGAGCGTGCGCAAAAACATGTCGTTTGCCCTCGACCTGGCCGGCGTACCGAAAGCCGAAGTCGAGAAAAAAGTCGGCGAAGCGGCACGCATCCTCGAACTCGGGCCGATGCTCGAACGTAAACCGAAACAGTTGTCCGGCGGTCAGCGTCAGCGCGTGGCCATCGGCCGGGCCATCGTGCGCAACCCGAAAATTTTCCTGTTCGACGAACCCCTGTCCAACCTCGACGCCGCCCTGCGCGTACAGATGCGACTGGAACTGCTGCGCCTGCACAAAGAACTCAAAGCCACGATGATCTACGTGACCCACGACCAGGTAGAAGCCATGACCATGGCCGACAAGGTTGTCGTACTCAATGGCGGCAAGGTTGAACAAGTGGGTTCGCCGCTGGATCTGTATCACCAGCCGGCCAACCTGTTTGTCGCCGGATTCCTTGGCACACCGAAAATGGGTTTCCTCAAGGGAAAAGTCACCCGCATTGAGAGTCAAAGCTGTGAAGTGCTACTGGACGCCGGCACCCGCATCACGTTGCCACTGAGCGGCGCCAACCTGAGCGTCGGTGGTGCGGTGACCCTGGGCATTCGACCGGAGCATCTGAATCTTGCGCAGACCGGCGACTGCACCTTGCAAGTCACGGCGGACGTCAGCGAACGCCTGGGCAGCGACACCTTCTGCCACGTGGTGACCTCGTCCGGCGAAGCTTTGACGATGCGCGTTCGCGGCGACTTGGCCAGCCGTTATGGCGAGTCGCTGAGCCTGCATCTGGACGCCGAGCACTGCCATTTATTCGATGCCGACGGCGTGGCGCTGACCCGCCCGTTGCGCGCTGCGGCCTGATTTTAGAGAGCATGTGATGAAACTCAATAAACAGAACCTCGACCGCCTCGCCCCCGAGGTGGTCCTGCCCGCCTACGCCCTGAGCGACACCCGCCAAGGCATCGCGCACATCGGCGTCGGCGGTTTCCACCGGGCGCATCAGGCGTATTACACCGATGCGTTGATGAATACTGGCGAAGCCCTGGACTGGGCCATTTGCGGCGTCGGCCTGCGCGCCGAAGACCGCCGCGCCCGGGACGACTTAAAGGAACAGGACTATCTGTTCACGTTGTTTGAACTGGGTGATACCGCCGACACCGAAGTTAGGGTCATCGGCGCGATTCGCGACATGCTTTTGGCCGAAGACGGCGCACAAGCATTGATCGACAAACTCGCCAGCCCCGAGATCCGTATCGTTTCGCTGACCATTACCGAGGGCGGCTACTGCATCGACGACAGCAACGGCGAGTTCATGGCCCAGCTGCCGCAAATCCAGCACGACCTGGCACACCCGAACGCACCGAAAACCGTGTTCGGTTTTCTCTGCGCCGCGCTGGCCAAACGTCGTGCAGCCGGCACGCCTGCGTTCACCTTGATGTCCTGCGATAACCTGCCGCACAACGGCGCTATCACTCGCAAAGCGTTGCTTGCGTTTGCCGCCCTGCGCGATGCCGATCTGCGGGACTGGATCGCCACCAACGTGAGTTTCCCCAACGCGATGGTCGACCGCATCACGCCGATGACCAGCACCGAACACAAGCTGCAACTGCACGATAAACACGCTATCGACGACGCCTGGCCGGTGGTCTGTGAACCCTTCGTGCAATGGGTACTGGAAGACAAGTTCGTCAATGGTCGTCCGGCCTGGGAAAAGGTCGGCGTGCAGTTCACCGACGACGTCACGCCCTACGAAGAAATGAAGATCAAACTGCTCAACGGCAGTCACCTGGCGCTCACTTATCTGGGTTTTTTGAAGGGTTACCGCTTCGTTCACGAAACCATGAACGACCCGCTGTTCGTGCACTACATGCGTGCCTACATGGACCTGGACGTCACGCCGCAACTCTCACCCGTGCCGGGGATTGACCTGACCGAGTACAAAAACACCCTGGAGGCGCGCTTCTCCAATCAGGCGATTGCCGATCAGCTGGAGCGCGTGTGTTCGGACGGTTCGTCGAAGTTTCCGAAGTTCACTGTGCCGACGATCAATCGCTTGATTGCTGATGGACGAGAGACCAAACGTGCAGCGTTGGTGGTGGCGGCCTGGGCGTTGTACTTGAAAGGTGTGGACGAGAATGGCGATACGTACTCCATTCCGGATCCACGGGCGGCGTTCTGCCAGGCACTGGTGACCGATGATGCGTTGATCACCCAGCGGTTGCTGGAGGTTGAGGAAATTTTTGGTGCCGCGATTCCGCATTCACCGGAGTTCGTGGCGGCGTTTGAGTGGTGCTGTAACAGCTTGCGGGATGTTGGGGTGACAAAAACGTTGGAGCGGGTACTGGCGTAAGTACGGCGGTGAACCTGCTGCCGTCTTCGCGAGCAAGCCCGCTCCCACATTAGATAGCTGGCGTATACAACATTTGTGGCCACCTCAGATCAAGTGTGGGAGCGGGCTTGCTCGCGAATGGGTTCAACGAGATCGACCTGACACACCAAGGACATCCCATGGCAAACCAACAACTATTCCTCGGCATCGACTGCGGCACCCAAGGCACCAAAGCCATCATCCTCGACGCCGTCAGCGGTCAGGTGCTGGGCCAGGGTGCCGCCGCGCACTGCCTGATCAGCGGCGCCAACGGCCGCCGCGAGCAAGACACCTCGCAATGGCTGGAGGCCTTCGCGCTTGCCACCCACCGCGCATTGCTCGCGGCAAAGGTCGACGGCCAGGACATCCTCGGCATCGGCGTTTCCGGCCAGCAACATGGGTTGGTGCTGCTCGACGATCAGGGCCAGGTGCTGCGTCCGGCCAAACTCTGGTGTGACACCGAATCCACCCCGGAGAACGACCGTCTGCTTGCCCATCTGGGTGGCGAAAAAGGCTCGCTGGAACGCCTCGGCGTTGTGATCGCGCCGGGCTACACCGTCTCCAAACTGCTCTGGAGCAAAGAACAACACCCGCAGATTTTCGCTCGCATCGCCCGCATCCTGCTGCCCCATGACTACCTCAACTATTGGCTCACCGGCCGCAGTTGCAGCGAGTACGGCGACGCCTCGGGCACCGGCTATTTCAACGTGCGCACCCGCCAGTGGGATTTGCAGCTGCTGCTTGACATCGATCCCACCGGGCGACTGCAAGCCGCGCTGCCGGAGCTGATCGACGCTCATCAAGCGGTCGGCACGATCCTGCCGAGCATCGCCGAACACTTGGGCATCAACCCGCAGGCGCTGGTCTCCAGCGGCGGTGGCGACAACATGATGGGCGCCATCGGCACCGGCAATATCAAGCCCGGCGCTATCACCATGAGCCTCGGTTCATCGGGGACGGTGTACGCCTATGCCGACCAGCCGAAAGTCAGTCCGGACGCTTCAGTCGCAACGTTCTGCTCCTCCAGCGGTGGCTGGCTGCCGCTGATCTGCACCATGAACCTGACCAACGCGACCGGTGTGATTCGGGAGTTGTTCGAGCTGGATATCGAACAGTTCAATGCCCTCGTCGCGCAAGCACCCATCGGTGCCGAAGGCGTGTGCATGCTGCCGTTCCTCAACGGCGAGCGCGTCCCCGCCCTGCCCCATGCCACCGGCAGCTTGCTGGGGTTGACGATGACCAACCTGACTCAGGCCAACCTGTGCCGCGCGGTGGTCGAAGGCACCACCTTCGGTTTGCGTTATGGGCTGGACCTGCTGCGCCAGAATGGCTTACAAAGCCGCAGCATCTGCCTGATCGGCGGCGGCTCGAAAAGCCCGGTGTGGCGGCAGATCGTCGCTGACATCATGAACACCCCAGTCATCTGCACCGAACAAAGCGAAGCCGCGGCCCTTGGCGCCGCGATTCAGGCCGCGTGGTGCAAGTCCTGGGCAAACGGGCATGAAGACAGTCTGACGGACCTTTGCGAGCGTTGCGTGAAGCTCGATCCAGCCAGCGAAACCTTGCCGATGGCAGACAATGTGGCAGCCTGTCAGCAGGCCTACGAACGCTATCAACAGCATGTCGCAACCCTTTAAAGAGTGAATAACTATGTACCTGGTGTGTGGCGAAGCGCTGTTCGATTTCTTCAGTGAAGACGATGCCAGCGGCCTGGCTTCAAAAGTGAATTTCAAGGCGATTGCCGGCGGCTCGCCGTTCAATGTCGCGGTGGGTTTGCGCCGTTTGGGCGTGGACGCGGCGCTGTTTGCCGGGTTGTCGACCGACTATCTCGGTCAGCGCTTGCAGCAGGTCCTACAGGATGAAGGCGTGCGGCCGGATTACCTGGTGGATTTCGCTGCGCCTACGACCTTGGCGATGGTGGCCGTCGGTGCCAATGGTTCGCCGCATTACAGCTTCCGGGGTGAAGGCTGTGCGGATCGTAAGCTGAAAACCGAGCATCTGCCGGAACTGGGCCCTGAAGTGCGCGGCCTGCACATCGGCTCGTTTTCGCTGGTGGTGCAACCGATTGCCGACACGCTGTTGGCATTGGTGCAACGGGAAAGCGGCAAACGCTTGATCAGCCTTGATCCCAACGTGCGGCTCAATCCTGAGCCGAATATCGACCTGTGGCGTTCGCGAATTGCCACTTTGGCTGAACTGGCCGACCTGATCAAAGTCAGCGATGAAGATTTGAGCTTGTTGTATCCCGAGCAGGATCCGCAACGGGTGATTGAAGGCTGGCTGCAGCATCGCTGTCAGTTGGTGTTTCTGACCCGTGGTGGCGAGGGGGCGACGGTGTTCAGCCGTGTGCATGGCTCCTGGTCGGTACCGGCGAGTTCAGTGAAAATCGCCGACACCGTGGGCGCTGGCGATACGTTCCAGGCAGCGTTGATTACCTGGCTGACCGAGCATCTGCTGGATTCGGTTGAGGGCGTGCAATCGCTCGGCCGCGAGCAGATCGACGGGATGCTGAAATTTGCTGTGCAAGCTGCGGCGCTGACGTGCAGCAGGATCGGGCCGGATTTGCCGTATCGCCAGCAGTTGGATCTTCGCTGAGTTTGAGGGCCTCTTCGCGAGCAAGCCCGCTCCCACATTCGATCGCGATCCAATGTGGGAGCGGGCTTGCTCGCGAAGGCGGTATCACTTACACCGCCATCAATCGGGGGTCAGCGGCAATGACGGCATAGGCTGTTACCGACTTCAGACGACATTAGTCGGTAAATGACTGCCCGTTGCCTTGAACGAGGCGCTTTAATCCTGCACCATCCGCCCCAGCTTATTCAAAGGACGGAATTAAAGGCATGCTGGACGCGAACGCAACCCATATTTCCCTGACGCTGGAAGGCGTTTCCGTTGACCTTCAGGTACTCAGCTTCGTCGGTCGCGAAACCCTCAACCAGCCGTTCTGCTTCGACATCGAACTGGTCAGCGCCCGCCCCGACCTGAAACTCGAAGAGTTGCTGCACAAGCCCGGCTGCCTGACCTTCGGCGCCACCGGCAAAGGCATCATCCACGGCTTGGTGTATCGCATCGAGCAAGGCGACTCCGGCAAAAGCCTGACCCGTTACAGCATCAGCCTGGTGCCGCAACTCGCCTACCTGCGCCACAACCATGACCAGCAGATTTTCCAGCATTTAAGTGTGCCGAAGATCATCGCTCAGGTCCTCGAAGCGCGCGGCATCCTGGCCGACGCCTACAGCTTCCAGCTCGGCGCGATCTACCCGGAACGCGATTACTGCGTGCAGTACGACGAGTCCGACCTGCATTTCATCCAGCGCCTGTGCGAAGAAGAAGGCATTCACTTCCACTTCCAGCACTCGTCCAGCGGTCACAAACTGGTGTTCGGCGATGACCAGACGGTGTTCCGCAAACTCGCGCCCGTGGCCTATCAGCAAGACTCCGGCATGGCCGCCGAGAAACCGGTGATCAAGCGCTTCAACCTGCGCCTGGAAACCCGCACCACCCGCGTCAGCCGCCGCGATTACGACTTCGAGAAACCGCGCATCCTGCCCGAGGGCTCCGCCAAAAGCCCGTTCGCCCCGGACCTGGAAGACTACGACTACCCCGGCCGCTTCACCGACCGCGAACGCGGCAAGCAACTGGCAACCCGCGCCCTGGAACGCCACCGCAGCGACTACAAACTTGCCGAAGGCAAAGGTGACGAGCCAACCCTGGTCAGCGGCCACTTCATGGCCCTGAGCGAACACCCGCGCGCCGAGTGGAACGATCTCTGGCTGCTGCTGGAAGTGGTGCACGAAGGCAAACAGCCGCAAGTGCTCGGCGCAAACGTCACCAGCGACGTCACCCAGAACAAAGACGATTTCCACCAGGGCTACCGCAACCGCTTCCTCGCCACCCCGTGGGACGCGCACTTTCGCCCTGCCCTCGAACACCCGAAACCCAAAGTCCTGGGCAGCCAGACGGCCATCGTCACCGGCCCTGCGGGTGAAGAAATCCACTGCGACGAGTACGGCCGCGTCAAAGTCCAGTTCCACTGGGACCGCGAAGGCCAGGCCGACGACAAGACTAGCTGCTGGCTGCGCGTCGCCACCGGCTGGGCCGGCAGCGCTTACGGCGGCATCGCCATCCCGCGCATCGGCATGGAAGTGCTGGTGTCGTTTATGGAAGGCGACCCCGACCAACCACTGATCACCGGCTGCCTGTACCACAAGGAAAACGTCGTCCCGTACGACCTGCCGGCGAACAAGACCCGCAGCACCTTCAAGACCCTGAGCTCACCGGGCGGCAACGGTTACAACGAGTTTCGGATTGAAGACAAGAAAGGTGCGGAACAGATCTACCTGCATGCCCAGCGCGATTGGGATGAAAACATTGAGCATGACCAGAAGATTCGCGTCGGCAACGAGCGGCACGACACGGTCGAGGCCAATGTTTTAAGCGAATTCAAGGTTGAAGAGCATCGGATTACCCACCTCGACCGCAAGACTGAAGCCCGGGCTGATGATCACCTGACTGTCGGCGTGACTCAGCATGTGAAGGTTGGGACGGCGCAGTTTGTTGAGGCGGGTCAGGAGATTCACTACAACGCCGGGGAAAAGGTTGTGGTCGAGGGTGGCATGGAGCTGACGGCCAAGGCTGGCGGGAGCTTTGTGAAGGTGGACGCGGGGGGCGTGACGATCAGTGGCGCAGAGGTGAAGGTCAATTCTGGGGGCGCTCCTGGTGTCGGCACGGGTATCCAGATTCTCACTCCATTAATCCCTGGTGCCGCCGCCGCTGCCATTGCGGGGCAACTGTTGAGTGCGCCACCGGTTGGGAAACTCAGTGTCGCTCCTGACTCGGCACCACCTGCGGTGGAAGAAGAGTTTGAGGAAGAGGAAGAAGAGGTCGAGCTGGAAGACATCACCTTGCAGTGGTCTAATTTCCCCGGACACCCCGATAGGTGGAAAATACACCTATTGAGGAGTTCTCCATGACCGACAAACGCAAAGTATTCGACGACAGCTTCAAGCTGGAAGTTGTAAAGATGATC
>NZ_VOBM01000067.1:0-19720 GCF_008370005.1 Pseudomonas sp. ANT_J28 | reverse complement strand
TCGTTGGGTTTTACAACAACGAACGGCTGCACTCGAAACTGGGATATCTGCCACCGACCGTTTACGAACGGGCGATGGCGTCAAAATCACCTATCGAGGTGTCCGGAATTAGTTGACCACTACAGACAACGAGCTGCACTCAACGTGGTCCTCTTGGGATTCCCTTGAGAACGATATGACGTATCACATGGGGATTCGGCTGTTAGAGCTTCTCATCGAGTCCACTCAGTTGGTGGAGGTCAAGCGGGAGCATGCAGGCAACGTGAAGCTCGACGGTGAGTTCGTCCACCTGACTCAAGCATGGGCGGACAAGCTTTGCTCTCGTGCCTACTCGCTCGCTGGTGTTACGCCTCGCTATCAGCCAATGATTGTTCCCCCGAAAGAGTGGACACAGATGGTCGGTGTCGGCAAGGAGCCGAACAAAAAGATGCTGCATCATGTCGTGTATGAGCTGATCCATGGTCCTGTGCCCTCGGGTGTCGAAATCGATCACGTAGACGGAAATCCAAGTAACAATCACCCAGACAACTTAAGGGTCTGCACTCATGGAGAGAACAATCAGAACAAGCAGTTCGGCCTCCTATGACTGGTATCCGAAGGGCATCAACATCAACGCCCGAACCGGTTTGGTCCAAGGAATTATAGGTAAAGATGGTAAGCAGATAAGACCCGGCAAGGGATTCTTTGAGGCGCGAGACGCATCGTCACTTGCCCTTAATGAGCTGGTGTGTGTCATGCGGCAAGCTCTGAAAGACCTTCACGGCCCTTACGTAAATACAGATAGTTATTACTGCCAGTTACCAGATGAGACCGTCTTGGGTCCTGATGAGGGATATCCAGAAAATAGCGAAATTTTGGGAGACAGCACCTTAATGCTTTAACGGTCGGAAAGTCCCCCGTGGGGCCTCGCGCCTGAGCCTTGTCGTGCGCCTGCGAGGGGTCCTAAACGCGTGCCTGTGCGCCTCTGGTAGTTAGGCTATGTGGGGCTCTCAGAGTGTCACAAAGTGTTAGAAAACTGTTAGAACAGTGTTAGACATCGGCTGAACGAAGCCCGTAGAATGGGCCTTTCACGCCTCATTGGATGCCTTATGGAGTTTTTTGCCGAGTACGCAGTTTTTCTGGCTAAGACCGTGACACTGGTGATCGCCATTCTGGTGGTCCTGGCCAGTTTCGCGGCGTTGCGCAGCAAAGGTCGACGCAAGTCGGTCGGCCAGTTGCAAGTCAGCAAACTGAATGATTTCTACAAAGGGCTGCGCGAACGCCTGGAGCAAACCTTGCTCGACAAGGACCAGCTCAAGGCCTTGCGCAAGGTCGAAGCTAAAACCGAGAAAAAGCAAAAGAAGAAAACCGAGGCCAAGCCACGGGTGTTTGTGCTCGATTTCGACGGCGACATCAAGGCGTCGGCCACCGAAAGCCTGCGCCATGAAATCACCGCGCTGCTGACCCTCGCCACGCCCAAGGATGAAGTGGTGCTGCGTCTCGAAAGCGGCGGTGGCATGGTTCACAGCTACGGCCTGGCGTCCTCGCAACTGGCGCGTATCCGTGATGCCGGTGTGCCGTTGACCGTGTGCATCGACAAGGTTGCGGCCAGCGGCGGCTACATGATGGCGTGCATCGGCGAGAAGATCATCAGCGCACCGTTCGCGATCCTCGGCTCGATTGGCGTTGTGGCGCAGTTGCCTAACGTCAACCGCCTGCTGAAAAAGCACGACATCGACTTCGAAGTGCTGACCGCGGGCGAGTACAAGCGCACCCTGACGGTGTTTGGCGAAAACACCGAGAAGGGCCGCGAGAAGTTCCAGGAAGATCTGGACATCACTCACCAGCTGTTCAAGAACTTCGTTTCCCGCTATCGCCCGCAACTGGCCATCGACGAAGTGGCCACCGGCGAAATCTGGCTCGGCATCGCGGCGCTGGATAAACAACTGGTAGACGAGCTGAAAACCAGCGATGAATACCTCGCCGAACGTGCCAAGAAGTCCGAGCTGTACCACTTGCACTACGCCGAACGCAAAAGCCTGCAGGAACGCATCGGCATGGCGGCCAGCGGCTCGGTAGATCGTGTGCTGCTGAGCTGGTGGAGCCGGTTGACCCAGCAACGCTTCTGGTAAGCACCGTCGCGTAATCGTTTACGCCGGACACAAAAAAGCCCTGAACCGAATTTCCGATTCAGGGCTTTTTGTTTTACACGTACTTAGCGGCGACGGAACAGCGGCAGCGGTTCGTCGGTAGCAGCCTGATAGGTCACCGAGAAGTCCTTGAGACCTTCCAGGGCTTCGTACGGGTCTTTATCGGCGCGGATCGCAAAGGCGTCGAAACCGCAGCGGTGCAGGTAGAACAACTGGTCGCGCAGCACATCGCCGATTGCCCGCAGTTCGCCTTTGAACCCGTAACGGTCGCGCAGCAGGCGGGCGTTGGAGTAGTTGCGACCATCAGTGAAGGCTGGGAAATTCAGGGCGATCACCTGGAAATTTTCCACGTCGTCACCGATTTCTTCCGCTTCTTCATCGGCATCCAGCCATACACCCAGGCCGCCATCGCGGGCCTTGAGCATGCGGCTGTGTTCGCGCCACAGCTGCAACGGGACGATCAGGTCGTCGCAGTTGCTGATCTCGTCGATGTTGAAGTCCTTGGGCAGCAAGTGCCAGGTTTCGTCGACGACTTCGTTGTTCTTAATTATTCGCTGCATAGACGCGCTCCTTAAAGAGGTCGATGCCAATACGCTGATAGGTGTCGATGAAACGCTCGTCTTCGGTACGTTGTTCGATGTACACGTCGATCAGCTTCTCAATTACATCAGGCATGGCTTCCTGGGCGAAAGACGGGCCGAGGATCTTGCCCAGGCTGGCGTCACGGCTGGCGCTGCCACCCAGGGACACCTGGTAGAACTCTTCGCCTTTCTTGTCCACCCCGAGGATGCCGATGTGTCCGACGTGGTGGTGACCACAGGCGTTCATGCAGCCGGAGATGTTCAGGTCCAGTTCGCCGATATCGAACAGGTAATCCAGGTCTTCGAAGCGACGCTGGATCGACTCGGCAATCGGGATCGACTTGGCGTTTGCCAGGGAGCAGAAGTCGCCACCCGGGCAGCAGATGATGTCGGTCAGCAAGCCGATGTTCGGCGTGGCGAAACCCTGTTCGCGCAACTCGCCCCACATCGCGAACAGTTGAGTCTGCTCAACGTCGGCCAGAATGATGTTCTGCTCGTGGGAGGTGCGCAACTGACCGAAGCTGTAACGGTCGGCGAGGTCGGCAACGGCGTCGAGCTGCTTGTCGGTGATGTCGCCCGGTGCAACACCGGTCGGCTTCAGGGACAGGGTCACGGCTACATAACCGGGCTTCTTGTGAGCCAGGGTATTGCGGGTGCGCCAGCGCGCGAAGCCCGGGTGTTCTTTATCGAGTTCGGCCAACGCCAGGGTCTGGTTGTCCAGAGCCTTGTACTCGGGGTCGACGAAGTGTTTGGCCACACGATGCACTTCGGCGTCGGTCAGCGTGGTCTGGCCACCGCGAAGGTGCTCCATTTCCGCATCGACTTTTTGCGCGAAGACTTCAGGGGTCAAAGCCTTGACCAGAATCTTGATCCGCGCCTTGTACTTGTTGTCACGACGGCCATAGCGGTTGTAGACCCGCAGGATGGCGTCGAGGTAGCTCAACAGGTCTTGCCAAGGCAGGAATTCATTGATGAACGCGCCCACCACCGGGGTACGGCCCAGACCACCACCCACCAGCACACGGAAGCCCAGCTCGCCAGCGGCGTTGTGCACCGGCTCAAGGCCGATGTCATGGACTTCGATGGCCGCACGGTCGGAAGTCGAACCGTTGATGGCGATCTTGAACTTGCGCGGCAAGTAAGCGAATTCAGGGTGGAACGTGGTCCATTGGCGGACGATCTCGCACCACGGGCGCGGATCGATCAGCTCGTCGGCAGCGACACCGGCGAACTGGTCGGTGGTGACGTTGCGCAAGCAGTTGCCGCTGGTCTGGATAGCGTGCATTTGCACGGTTGCCAGCTCTGCAAGGATGTCCGGGATGTCTTCCAGCGCCGGCCAGTTGAACTGCACGTTCTGCCGGGTACTGATGTGGGCATAGCCCTTGTCATAGTCGCGGGCAATCCTGGCCATCATTCGCGTCTGGCGCGAAGTCAGTTGGCCGTAAGGCACCGCCACCCGCAACATCGGCGCGAAGCGCTGGATATAAAGGCCATTTTGCAGGCGCAGGGGGCGGAATTCTTCTTCGCTCAGCTCGCCTGCCAGATAGCGTCGGGTCTGATCACGGAACTGCTTGACGCGGTCCTCGATGATCCGCTGATCGTACTCGTCGTATACGTACATATAAGTCCTGTTCTCAGGCTTGGGCCGGTCGGATCCAGTTGCGTTTTTCGCCTGGAAAGTCTCCGATGCTGCCTCGGCAATTCTGCGCGCACGGCCGCGCACTCCCAACGGAGCCGGGGCAAGATACCAGTTTGCAGTTATGCGCAAAAGTGATGTTTGAGTATATGTAAAGAACCAAAACGACTAATGGGCCTCATCGCTCTAAAACCCACATTTGTGGTGCGGGCAATCATCGTCTTAACTGTGCTCGAGTCTTTATGCGATCACCGATAAAACCGACAAGAGGCGATGCAATGAACAACCCTACCAAAACGTCAAAACCCGATAGCACGGTCGATGCTTGGGCCATTCTGTTCCTGATCATCCTGGTCGTGGGCACAGCGGTATTTTGGGTCAGCCATCAATAACCGACCCGTCCGGTCCCGATTCCGACGATTGTCGGACAATTGCCCGAATAAACGCCGTTTTACGGAACTTCGCTGGCTATAATGCGCGGCGAATTGCCGGGGGGCTCGGACGATCAATGTTTAAGTTTTTCTACTCATTCCTGCTGATGTGCGGCGCGGTTTACGGACCCGGTGTGCGCGCGGAATCGGTGTTGTTCCTGAATCCCGGAGCCACTCAGGAAGCCTTCTGGGTCAGTTACTCGCAATTCATGCAGGCGGCAGCCACGGATCTGGGCATTGACCTGCGAATTCTCTATTCCCGGCGCATGCCGGAGCTCACGCTGGCGCAAGCCCGTCAGGCGCTGCAAGGCCCTGATCGTCCGGACTATCTGGTTTTCGTCAACGAACAGTACGTCGCCCCACAGATCATTCGCCTGGCCCAGGGCAGCGGGGTGAAGCTGTTTATGGTCAACGCGTCCCTGACGGCCAATCAAATGAGCCTGCTGGGTGAGCGCCCTGAGCGCTTGGGCAGCCTGGTGCCCAACGACGAGGAGGGTGGCTACCTGATGCTCAAGGAACTGATTCGCCAGCATCCGCCCGCGGCGCCCGGTCAGGTCATCGAGTTGCTGGCGTTTTCCGGCCTGAAGATCACCCCTTCGGCGCAACTGCGCGAGCAAGGCATGATGCGGGCTTTGGCCGAACACCCGGAAGTGCACTTGCGACAACTGGTTTACAGTGGCTGGACCCGGGAACGGGCGTATGAACAGGCCAAACTGCTCTTCAAGCGTTACCCGAAGGTCTCGCTGGTGTGGTCAGCCAATGACGAAATGGCGTTTGGCGCCATGCAGGCGTACTCGGAGGCGGGTGGGCTACCCGGCAAGGATGCGTTGTTCAGTGCGGTCAACACCTCGCCAGCGGCGTTGCAGGCGACGGTCGACGGACGCATCAGCGTGCTGTTGGGCGGGCACTTCACATTGGGCGGCTGGGCGCTGGTGGAGTTACATGATCTTGAGCAGGGCGTGGATCTCACCCATTACGGGGGCCGAGACCTGCGAATCCCGTTGCTGCAACTGATCGACAAGGCCCAGGCCAAGCGATTGCTGGCCATGGGGGAATCACCGGATTACGGTGTGAACTTCCGCCGTCTTTCAGCCAAGGGCCGGCCGACGTCGTATCGCTATCCGTTCAACCTGCAAACCTTGATGCGCTAAACCTCGGCCAAGTGCACCACCAGTTGCACGATGCCATACAGCGTCAATGCGAACACCGCGGTGAACAAAATCCCCAGAATCACGAAATGACTGGGCTTGCCGTGAGTGAAGTCCCGCGCCCGGTTCTTCCCGCTCTGCACTCCGAACGCCGCCGCCATGACGCTTTGCAGCATCTGCCAGAAGGTGGGCGGTTTGTTGTCGGCTGGATCGTCCATAAACCCCTCGTCTCCCGTTTGAGTAAGACAAGCATAGACAACCCACGGAAAGAAGATCGCCCCCGGCGCTACCCGGTATAAATATGTACCGCCCTGGACGACAAACCTGCTGATTGACTGGTGCTTCATTTACAGCATCAGGTATTGCCACATGAGTGGAGTCCCATCGGCCCAGGAAAAGGGCCTTCACAACCATTTCATCAAAAAAAAGCTGCACCATCGGATACGCCACCTGACCCCGCCAAACATCCGGGCTCTGGATCGGGCGAGAACACCGGGAGGCCTGGCCGAAAATGCCATGCCGGACTGGTTTCAGAAGGCCTCCAGCGACCAACGACAAACTGTACGGGACGACCAGAAGCGCAGTCGAACCTCCAACGAAACCCTGGCAAAAACACTCACCGGGCTCAAAGGGGTCACCGAATTCGCGCAACCGTTGCTCGAAGCGGCGTTGCAAAAAAAGTTCGGGTTGAAAGTTGATGTTGCACAGACTTGGCTCTACGAGCCCTTTGCAGGATCGCTCATCACTCACCAGACACTGCTGCAACTGGCACTGCGCAATTTTGAAGAAGACCAGGTGTTTGATGAGCGTGACGTCATTGCTGAACGAGGTAAACGGGCTGCCAATCTGGAATCACAAGGTGGACCTTACGGTTGGGACTATCCGGAAATGGGCCCTTCAACGCGCTACAGGATCAAGAAGCTACCGATAAAGCCCGCCGATTTCGCCTCGCTATGCCGTGAACTGGATATCGGCAAGCAGTATCAGGAACACCTGACGGCGATGTTTGACGCCGCGGACAGGGCGGCCACCGTGCGCACCCAAACGATCGACGCGTGGAAGGACAGTCTGCGGGTGCATGCCCATATCGCCCACCTCAAATCGCTGATCACGCCATCGGCCTACAGCACATTGCTGGCCGTGCTCAACGGCGACAAATCGGCAACTCTGGACGGTGAGCGCGTCACTTGCAGTCAGTTGCATGTGCTGGGGTCGCCTGTCAGTGAGCTGTTTGTCATTGGCGCAAGTCGGCGCAAAGGTAAAAAGGTCAACTTCAGCTGGACCAATCCCGGTGTAAACCTGTTTGACGTACTGGGTTACCAGGACTCGCGGATCATCGTCTGTATTCCGGGTGATCCGGTGGCGCCGGTCATGGAATATGCCTCGCTCAAGTCCTTTGAAAATGACCTGAGCTACAGGCTGCGCGATGTGAATTACCAGCGCTCTTTCCTCAGGCTCATCCCCCACGGTGATGCGGGCAAGTTCCTCGGCAAGATCAAGACTGCTCTGCAAACACTCAAATGGAACCCGGATTTCCCATACCGTAAAGAGACCCTCTTGGGGCACATGGACGGAATCTACGAAAATGTTTACCGGGACGAGCCGGCTCTTGATATCAGCGAAGAGTTTTTTGACACGGAGCTGTTCGACGAGCTGTACATGCGGCACCAAAAGCGCTTGAAGGAGACTGCCGAGCAACTGGCGGTGCCGACGGCCAAGGTCGATCATGACGCCTGGTATGAACGACTCGCCCGATATGCCGAGTGGGGGCTGAACATACTCAACGTGGCCGCATTTTTTGTGCCTGGCCTGGGCGAGGTAATGATGGCTGTGATGGCTGTGCAACTGACCACAGACATTTATCACGGGGTTGAAGCCTGGAGCATCGGGGACACGGATCAGGCCTGGAGTTATTTGAAGTCGGTGGCCGTGAACGTGGCATTCATGGCGGCTGTAGGTGCGGTTGCCAGTAAAGCGCCGAAAGTGCTGTCCACACCCGTTGTCGATGGCCTGGTCAACGTCAAATTGCCGTTTGGCAGCGAACAATTGTGGCGGCCTGGTTTGACGCCTTACCTGAGCGACAGGGTCGTGCCAGCGGGGCTCAAGCCCAACAAGCTCGGGCAGTATGAAGTGGACGGCAAGACCTATATCAGGCTCGACGGTAACGTCTACGAAAAAACCTTCGACCCAAAGCTGAACAAATGGCGTCTCAAACACCCGACGGACCCGAACGCTTACTCCCCCGTTCTCGAACACAACGGTGAGGGCGCGTGGCACCATCGTTTCGAGCGCCCCCTGGAATGGGATCGTGCCACCTTGTTACGACGTCTTGGCCCGGTCACCGACGGTATTGACGCGGTGACGCTGGAGAAAATCGCCGATATCAGCGGCGTTAACGACGGCGTGCTGCGCAAGATCCATACGGATAACCTGCGCTTGCCATCAGCGATATCCGACACGCTGCGGCAGTTTCAAATCGACCGTCAGCTCAATGAAATGATTGATCAGATTCGTCTCGATCAGCCGGTGCCGGACAGCCGCTACAACGACGTCTTGCCGCAAGTGATCAAAATGCCGCGTTGGCCGCAGGGACGGGTGATCGACGTGTTCGACAATGCAAGCCTGAGCGGTGCTTCGTCCCGCTACGGTGAGGCGTCGACACCCGCGAAGCCGAGCATCAGGATTTCCCGTGAGGATGTGTCTGCCGGGAAATTGCCCGAACGAGTGCTTGCGGCACTGGATGAGGAAGAAATTGTTCGCTTGCTGGGGGGTGAAGGTGCGCGGGTCGAGGCAGAGCGTGAAACGGTTTTTCGACAACAGCTTGGCGCCCATCTTTCGGGCAACAAAAACTCATTGTTCGACAAACTCAGCCAGGACTCCAAGGCAACAACGCGTGAAACTCAGGCGCTGCAACGTACTTTCCCCAGTCTATCGACGGACGCGGCGCAAGAAGTTCTGGCCAATGCCACAGCCAAGGAGCGGCTGCACATCAATCAAACCGGCCGACTCCCGAGCAGTCTGTTGCTCAAGGGGCGTGCGCGCGCCCGGGTTACTCGGCTGAACAAGGCCTTGGCCGGATTGCAGCTGGAGAGCATGGCCTCATCCGACAGCCAGCGCCTGGCGCTGCACAGCCTGGGAAAACTCCCCGGCTGGCCGAAAAACCTGCGCCTGGAAGTTCGTCAGGGCGATTGCGGCGGAAAACTGCTCGACAGCATCGGTAGCGAGACGGCCGAGCAAGTCAAATACCTGGTCAAGGACGGCTATCAGCATCATCAAGCCAACCAGTTCCAGGCCTTCGACCAGCAAACAAACTCGTTGAACAGCGTGCCGAAAGAAGGCGACAACTTTTTCTCTTCGGTCAGGCATGCGTTGCCGGACGACGTCCGCACTCAGTTGGGCATGCCCAATGTGGCGCAGGGTGCCAAGTTACAAAAGACATTGACCACCTATGCCATCGGCCACCGCGACCAGATGATGGAAACCCTCGTGCCCAAAGTCGCCACGTCACGATTCCGTCCTCCGGTGCGACTGGCTGACGGCAGGGTCGGCTACCCAATGAGCGGGCGAGGTGCCGGAGCAATGGTGAATCCCTCGTTGGTCTCCAGGTTGCGGGATGTCTATCCGAACTTCACCGATGAGTTGGCGGAATCAATGGTCATCCAGCTTGCGCTGGATGGCATGACCGAAACGCAGATCGCCAATTTACTGAACATGCGGAGCCGGGAATACGAGGCACTGACGGCGCAGCTCGACCAATGGGTACGCAGCGGCGGCCAGAATACGGTCCGCCATCAAGTCGCTCGAAACATTAAAGACGTCTGGCAGAAGAGGGGTATTTATGATGGCTATGGCGGTGCTTATCTGGACGTGGGCGCTGCAGACAGCCTGCCGGAACTGGCCGGCAACTTTCCTCACGTAACTGGTCTGAATATGAACGTTGGTGGAGTATTGAGTCAGACACCGGAAGCCTTTTTGCGCCAGTTCCCCAACGTCCGGTCGCTATGGTTGGGGATCCAGGATGGCGTCGATAGGGTTCAACTGGCCGAGAGGCTGAAGGCACTGCCGAGTATTCGTGAACTGCGGATGGCAGGGCCGGGGGGGCCGCAATTCACCGAAGCTGCCCAATCGGTGATAGACGCGATGCCACAACTGCAACGATTGGACGTGATCGGCATGGCGGACGAGCTGGATGTCAGTCGCCTGACTCAACTGCATTCGTTGAGTGTGTACGGGACGACAGAGGTCTGGCCGAAGGGCGCTCTGCAATTGCCGCAGCTCAGGTCGCTGGATCTCACTCACTCAAGCGTCAAGACACTTCCCCCTGAATGGCTATCCGGTCATGAATCACTGTGGCCTGGCATGAAGCTCAACTGGGCCAGGCTGAGCACTGAGGACTTCGTGAAGGCATACGAGTATGTGCACGACAATCCTGCGCATTTGCTGGATACCGGGCAAATGCTCGATCGTTATTGCCAGGGCACGCTACACAACGCCCTGGAGACAAGCGACGAGCTTTCGAAGATTGCCCTTGGGCGAATGAAGGCTGAGGGGTTGGCAGGGCGGGCGTTGCTGGCACGGATCAATGCATTGCGCCAGGATGGACTGGCATTGCAACAGCAACTGGAGGCGTGGCAGCAGCGAACAGCAAGAGCCAATGGCCGGCAAGTCAACATTCGGGAACGAGAATCCGTTGCCCGGCGAATCCGTGAGTGTTGGCGTGATGGTCTGCGTAAACGCTATGGCGGTACGGAGGAGGCACAGTCTTTGCAACCTCAGTCCGTACCTTCAACGGTGCGGCCATGGTCTGTCATTCCGCGACAAATCATTTCATCGAATCTTGATTTGTCCGGCTGGGCTCTGGGCGATCTGCCTGAACTGCCAGCGCTGTCAGCAACCGATTTTGCCCATGTGCAAACCCTGCAAATGTCGAATGTGGTGGCTTCATCCGAGGATTTCAGTCGTTTTTTGAGCGGCTTCACCGATATTCGCGGGTTGGATCTGAGTGGCAATCAACTGCAGGATCTTCCGTCGGCATTGGGCAACCTCGGAAAACTCACTGATCTGGAGCTGAGCCGAAATCACCTGACAATTACCCCGAGTATTCAGCAACGCTTGAACCGGTTGTCTGCGCTTGAAAGCCTGGACTTGCGCTATAACCGGCTCGATTCGCTGGATGTCAGCGCCATGACCCGCTTGAAGACCCTGCGTGTGGGTCATACCGCCATTAAAGACTGGCCCAAAGGTGCGTTGGACTTGTCCGGCCTCGGCAGGCTCGAGTTGAACAACAGCGCGATCACGACGATTCCTGAGGCTGCCCTGACCGGTCATGACGCTCTAAGGATCGATATGATTGGCTGTCGGTTGACGGCCAAGGCTCGCACCGATTTGCTGGCAAGTACTTCTTCCGAAACACCCATGGGTATCTCCAGAGCCAGCTTGCAGGCGGGCTATACCATGGGTGAACCAGAGTATTTTCCGGTTTTGGTCGCGCAAAATCCGGACTTGTTACTGCCGCTGCCCGTTGTACCTGGCAATGACCTGACTCGCTTGACCCCGCAAGCCCGCTTGCGAAGGCTTGACCCGGATCTGCCAGGCGCCGAGGCGATACAAATGATTGATGAACTGACGTTACGCCATGGCGGCGCTGGCCCCGTGTATGAGCAATTGGCCAAATGGGACAGACAACATCAGGCATTGACGAAGACCCTGAACACATGGATCGAAACCCCACCACAGCAGATGGGTGAATCCTCTCCTCCTGTGTGGATTGCAGCCACCGAGCGTCGTCAGGCGGCTGACCGGATAATGGCGTGCTGGAGGCAGAACCTCCGCGGGGCGCTGGCCGTGGAGAGCGCATCGGGAGGTTATATCCTTGATCTGTCCGATAACCCCTTGGGCAATCTCCCGGCTCTACCCGCCGACTTCGCTCATGTCGGTGCGCTGAACCTGAACGACGTGTATCTGAGAGAAGAGGGGCTAAGCGATTTCCTTGGTGCGTTTACTCATGTTCATACCCTGGCGCTGAATGCCAACGCAATGTATGCCTTGCCAGAGTCCGTTACCTCACTGAACAGCCTCAAGCGACTTTCGGCAGTCAATAACCGTTTTTCCAATGCGCCTCAGCTCCAACGTCAGCTTGCAGGATTGAGCAACCTGGAGTCATTGAACCTGGCAGAAAACTGGCTTGAGTCGCTGGATGTCAGCCCTCTTACCCGTTTGCAGGCCCTCGATCTGAGTGGCAACCGACTGATCATCTGGCCGCAGGGAGCGCTTCAGCTCCCCTCGCTCCGCGCACTGGATTTGCGCGACAACATGATCGAGTCCATTCCGTCGGTCCTGATGACCGATGAACACAGGGTATTGCGTGCGGGCACGGATCTGTCCAGCAACGAAACTCTGGATGGCGTGAGCCTGCTAATGTTGCGCAATCAGGTGCAGGAAGGCGAGCAGATAGTGGGATGGACGCCAGGAGAGATTGACGAGGCGCTGGAACGGTTTAATGGCAGTAGTGACAGCGACCGCTTTAACGACAGCGATAGCGATGACTCGATCGCAAGTGACGTAGAAGTGGATATGGATGAGGTGACAGGTATTGACGCCCGTGAGCGATGGATCGCTCCGTCAGCCGCCGACTCAGAGGAATTGATACGGATATGGAATGACTTCGAGCAAGCGCACAACAGTAAGTTCTTCTTCAATCTGCTGACCAAAATGGAAGGTACGACAGACTTTCTGACGGGGCGTTCTGATCTTGTGCGGCGGGTCCATACCGTACTGAGGGTGGTCGATAGCGACGCAGGTCTGAGGGATACGATATTCGAAATGGCAAGGTCTGGCGCAACTTGCGTTGATGGTCAAATCCTGTTGTTCAGTGATATAGAAGTCAAGGCTTTCGAATTTGAGACTTCGAAGTCAATTTCCCCGGGCCAACAAGGCAACGTCTTGTTCAGACTTGGCAGGAACCTGTTTCGCCTTGGGAAAGTCGAGGAAATCGCTAACCGCGACATTGTCCAGCGACACGCACAGCGCCGCTCAATTGATCCGGCGGAGGTGCGGTTGGCCTATCGTATCGGCCTTGCCGAGCGACTTGAGTTGCCGGGGCAGCCAAGAGGGATGCGCTATAGCGGCAACGTTTCGTCTGCCATGCTGGATGCGGCCCATGCTGAAGTGATAGCGGCAGAACAATCATCGGCATTTATTGATGACTTGGTCGGCCGCAAGTACTGGAGCGACTATTTGAAGGGCAAATACCCTGAACGGTTCGCCCAGGTGCGAGAGGGGTTCGCAGGCAGAGAGCATGATGTAGAGGAGGCGTATCCAGATTACGGCGAAGGCGCGGAGGAGCAGTACAAAACCGCCATGCAGGCGATAGAGGCAGACCTTCTCTTCGAGCAAGGAAAGTTGGTGCGCAAATTGTCTGAAAAAGAACGGACGCTGGTGGGGCTGCAACGTTAACCCTGCAGCTTTCATAAGAACCCCGGGAGTCGCACCAGTCGACTCCCGGGACCACTATCAGTTGTCGTAACCCAGGTTCGGCGCCAACCAGCGCTCGGTTACGCTCAACTCCTGACCCTTGCGAGACGTGTAGCTCTGCACCTGATCCTTGTCGATCTTGCCTACAGCAAAATACTGCGCCTGCGGGTGAGCGAAGTACCAACCGCTGACCGCAGCCGCCGGGAACATGGCGTAGTGCTCGGTAAGGAACACGCCGCTGCGGCCGGCTTTCATTTCCGAGGCCTCAGGGTCCAGCAACTTGAACAGTGTGGATTTCTCGGTGTGATCCGGGCAGGCCGGGTAGCCCGGGGCAGGGCGGATACCGGTGTATTGCTCTTTGATCAGCGCCTCGTTGTCGAGCGTCTCGTCCTTGGCGTAACCCCAGTAGTCTTTACGGACCTGTTGGTGCAGCCACTCGGCGCACGCCTCCGCCAAACGGTCGGCCAGTGCCTTGACCATGATCGAGTTGTAATCGTCGCCGGCATCCTGATAGGCCTTGGCCACTTCTTCGGCACCGATCCCGGCGGTGGTGATGAAACCACCCACGTAGTCGGTCACTTCGCTGTCCTTCGGTGCAACGAAGTCAGCCAGGGAGAAGTTCGGTTTGCCGTCGGTCTTGATGATCTGCTGACGCAGGTGATGCAGCTTGGCAATCGGCTTGCCGTCATCGCCGTAGACTTCGATGTCATCCTCTCGCACCTGGTTGGCCGGCCAGAAGCCGAACACCGCACGGGCGCTGATGAGTTTTTCGTCGATCAGTTTGGCGAGCATTTCCTGGGCATCGGCGAACAGCGCAGTGGCGGCTTCACCGACCACTTCGTCCTGCAGAATGCGCGGGTATTTGCCGGCCAGGTCCCAGGAGATAAAGAACGGCGTCCAGTCGATGTATTCGGCCAGGACTTTCAGGTCGATGTTGTCCAGCACCTTGGCGCCGGTAAACGTCGGTTTGACCGGCTCGTAAGTGCTCCAGTCGAACTGTGGCTTCTTGGCGACGGCCGCCGGATAGCTCAGGCGTTCGGTACGGGCGCTGCGGTTGGCGGTGCGCTCGCGGACTTCGATATATTCCAGGCGAGTCTTCTCGATGAAGGCCGGTTTCAATTCCTTGGACAGCAACTGCGTCGCCACGCCCACGGCGCGGGAGGCGTCGGTCACGTAGATCACCGCATCGTTGCTGTATTTCGGCTCGATCTTCACCGCCGTGTGCGCTTTCGAGGTGGTCGCGCCACCGATCATCAGTGGCAGATGGAAATCCTGACGCTGCATCTCGCGAGCGACGTGGACCATTTCATCCAGCGAAGGCGTGATCAGGCCGGACAGGCCGATGATGTCGCACTTCTGCTCCTTGGCTACTTGCAGGATTTTCTCCGCCGGGACCATCACGCCGAGGTCGACGATGTCGTAGCCGTTACAGCCCAGCACCACGCCGACGATGTTCTTGCCGATGTCGTGCACGTCGCCTTTTACCGTGGCCATCAGGATCTTGCCCTTGGCTTCCGGCTTGTCGCCTTTTTCCAGTTCGATGAACGGGATCAAGTGAGCCACGGCCTGCTTCATCACGCGGGCGGATTTCACCACCTGCGGCAGGAACATTTTGCCGGCGCCGAACAGGTCGCCGACGATGTTCATGCCGGACATCAGCGGGCCTTCGATCACTTCGATCGGGCGAGCGAACGACTGACGGGATTCTTCGGTGTCTTCAACGATATGCGTGGTGATGCCTTTGACCAGTGCATGCTCCAGACGCTTGTTGACAGGCCAGCCGCGCCACTCTTCGGTCTCGGCTTCCTTGACGCTGCCGTCGCCCTTGTACTTGTCGGCAATGGCGAGGAGGGCGTCAGTGCCTTCCGGGGTGCGGTTGAGCACTACGTCTTCAACGGCGTCACGCAGTTCGGCCGGGATCTGGTCGTAGATCTCCAGCTGGCCGGCGTTGACGATACCCATGGTCAGGCCGTTGCGGATCGCATACAGCAGGAACACCGAGTGAATCGCCTCGCGCACCGGGTTGTTGCCCCGGAACGAGAACGACACGTTGGACACACCGCCCGAGGTCAGCGCGTACGGCAGTTCGTCACGGATGTAGGCACAGGCGTTGATGAAGTCCACAGCATAGTTGTTGTGTTCTTCGATGCCGGTGGCGATGGCGAAGATGTTCGGGTCGAAGATGATGTCTTCCGGCGGGAAGCCGACTTCGTTGACCAGAATGTCGTAGGAGCGTTTGCAGATTTCTTTCTTGCGCGCTTCGGTGTCGGCCTGGCCAGCTTCGTCGAAGGCCATCACGACCACGGCGGCACCGTAGCGTTTGCACAGTTTGGCGTGATGAATGAACTGCTCGACGCCTTCCTTCATGCTGATCGAGTTGACGATGCCCTTCCCTTGGATGCACTTGAGGCCGGCTTCGATCACTTCCCATTTTGAAGAGTCGATCATGATCGGTACGCGGGAGATGTCCGGCTCACCGGCAATCAGGTTGAGGAAGGTCACCATGGCCTTCTTCGAATCGAGCATCCCTTCGTCCATGTTGATGTCGATCACCTGGGCTCCGGCTTCGACCTGTTGCAGGGCGACTTCCAGGGCTTCGGTGTAGTTGTCTTCACGGATCAGGCGGGCGAACTTGGCTGAACCGGTGATGTTGGTCCGCTCGCCGACGTTGATGAACAACGAGTTGCGATCGATGGTGAACGGTTCCAGGCCCGACAGGCGGCAGGCCTTTGGGATGTCCGGAATTTCACGCGGCGCGTAACCGGCCACGGCGTTGGCGATGGCTTCGATGTGGCCCGGCGTGGTGCCGCAGCAACCGCCGACGATGTTGAGGAAGCCGCTTTGGGCGAACTCTTCGATGACCTTGGCGGTTTCCGACGGCAGTTCGTCGTACTCGCCGAATTCGTTCGGCAGGCCAGCGTTCGGGTGCGCGGAGACGTGGGTGCTGGCCTTGTTCGACAGCTCTTCCAGGTACGGGCGCAATTCGCTGGCGCCGAGTGCGCAGTTCAGGCCGACCGAAATCGGCTTGGCGTGGGCCACGGAGTTCCAGAACGCTTCGGTGGTCTGGCCGGAGAGCGTACGGCCGGAGGCATCGGTAATCGTGCCGGAGATCATGATCGGCAACTCGACGCCGAGTTCTTCGTACACACCTTGCACCGCGAAGATCGCCGCTTTGGCGTTCAGGGTGTCGAAAATGGTCTCGATCAGGATCAGGTCGGCGCCGCCTTCGATCAGGCCTTTGGTGGCCTCGGTGTAGTTTTCCACCAGTTCATCGAAGGTCACGTTGCGGTAGCCGGGGTTGTTCACGTCAGGCGACAGCGAGCAGGTGCGACTTGTAGGACCGAGCACGCCCGCGACGAAGCGCGGCTTGTCCGGGGTTTCCAGGGTCTTGGCGTCTGCCACCTTGCGCGCCAGACGTGCGCCTTCTACGTTTAGCTCGTACGCCAGGCCCTGCATGCCGTAGTCTGCCTGGGACACTTGGGTGGCGTTGAAGGTGTTGGTTTCCAGAATGTCGGCGCCGGCATCCAGGTAGGCTTTCTCGATGGCGCCAATCACGTCCGGGCGCGTCAGGATCAACAGGTCGTTGTTGCCTTTGACGTCACTTGGCCAGTCGGCGAAGCGTTTGCCGCGGTAATCCTGCTCCTCGAGCTTGTAGCTCTGGATCATCGTGCCCATGCCGCCATCGAGAATCAGGATGCGCTCTTTGAGGGCGTGCTTGAGAGCTTGAAGGCGAACACTGCGATCGGACATTTGGACTACTCGGAAAGACCATGACGAAGGGGCGGGATAATAGCAAACCTGTGCGGTTTTAGAGCATGTCCCGGTTTTGCATGAATATCGCTCATGTTGGAGGAGGGGGCAGACCGGCAGAATCGCGGCGTTTTTTCATGATCGGGACCAGGGATATGTCTTATCGCGTCATCAGCATTGTTTTGCTGTTTTTAAGCTGGGGCGTTGCCGCGCAGGATCCGGCCAGTTCCTCCGCCATTTCCTACAGCCGCGACATACAACCGATCTTCACCGAAAAGTGTGTGGCCTGCCATGCCTGCTACGACGCCGCCTGTCAGCTCAATCTGGGCAGTGGCGAAGGGGCTGCCCGTGGCGCGACCAAGGTCCCGGTCTACGACGGCCAACGCCGTCAGGCTGCCGCGCCGACCCGGCTGTTTTATGACGCCTTCGGTAAACGCGCCTGGCAGCAAAAGGACTTCTATTCGGTACTCGACGCTCAGGGCAGCCAGGCTGCGTTGATGGCGCGGATGCTTGAGTTGGGCCACAAAACTCCTTTGCAACCCAATGCCAGGTTGCCAGAAGAGATCGTTCTGGGCCTGAACCGGGAAAACTCGTGCGCAATGCCGGCCGAGTTCGACGGCTACGCCAACACGCATCCGAAAGAAGGCATGCCGCTAGCGGTCACCGGCCTGACCAATCAGCAGTACAAGACACTTCAGCGTTGGCTGGCGTCCGGCGCGCCGATTGACGCACAAGGTCTTGTGCCGAGCGCCAAAGAAGCCTTACAGGTGGTGCAGTGGGAAAACCTGCTCAACGCACCGGGCGCACGGCAAAGCCTGGTAGGGCGCTGGTTGTTCGAGCATTGGTTTCTCGCTCACCTCTATGTCAAGGACGGCGAGCCGGGGCATTTCTTTCAGTGGGTACGTTCGCGCACGCCGACCGGCCAGCCGATCGATCTGATCAACACACGCCGCCCGAATGATGATCCGGGCACTCAGGTGTATTACCGCTTGTGGCCGGTGCAAGGCGTGATTGTGCAGAAGACCCACATCACCTACCCGTTGAGCGCGGCGAAGATGGCACGGATCAAAAGCCTCTTCTATAACGGCAGCTGGCAGGTCAACGCCTTGCCGGGCTACGGGCCGGAGCGTCGGGCCAATCCGTTCACCACATTCGAGGCGATCCCGGCCCAGGCGCGTTATCAATTCATGCTCGATAACGCTGAATACTTTGTGCGCACCTTCATTCGTGGCCCGGTGTGCCGCGGCCAGATCGCCACCGACGTGATCCGCGATAACTTTTGGGCAATGTTCCAGGCGCCTGAGCACGATCTCTACATCATCGATCCGAAGTATCGCGGCCAGGCGACACCGCTGCTGGCGATGCCGGGGCAGAACGACGATGTCGGCAGCGTCCTGAGCCTGTGGCATGACTACCGCAACAAGCGTAACGAGTACGAGGCGCTGCGCCGTGAGAGTTACGCTGATGCGCCGGCGCCGAGCTGGTCGACCTTATGGGCTGGCAACGATAACGCCTTGCTGACGATCTTCCGGCATTTCGACAGTGCCTCGGTGAACAAAGGCCTGATCGGTGATGTGCCGCAAACGATGTGGCTGTTCGACTTCCCGCTGCTGGAACGCAGCTATTATCAGTTGGCGGTCAACTTCGACGTGTTCGGCAATGTTTCCCATCAGGCGCAAACGCGCCTGTACTTCGACCTGATCCGCAACGGTGCCGAGCAGAATTTCCTGCGCCTGATGCCGGCCAATTCGCGCGACGATTACCTCGACGATTGGTACCAGAGCGGCGGAAAATTCAAGATGTGGCTGGACTACGAGGCCATCGACAACGACAAAGAGACGGCGCTGGTACTGGACGAAAAGGACCCGAAACGCGATTTCGCCATGCAGTTGCTGACCCGTTACGGTGACCTCAACGCCAAGCCCGATCCGATCAACCGTTGTGACGGCGCTTATTGCTCGCGGCCGAACATCGACCCGGCCTTGCAGAGCGCCGAGCAGGCCTTGAGTCGCCTGATTTCGCGCCCGGCGGCCGGGCTGAAGGTTATCGATCAATTGCCGGAAGCGACCCTGCTGCGCATCGAAACCCAAAGCGGCAAGCGCGAGGTCTACAGCCTGCTGCGCAATCGCGCGCACAGTAACGTCGCGTTCCTGCTCGGTGAATCGCTGCGGTATCAGCCAGGGCTCGACACATTGACTATTTATCCGGGCGTGCTCAGCAGCTATCCGAACTTCATGTTCAACATTCCGGCCGAGCAAGTGCCTGAGTTCGTGGGCGAGATGGAAAACGCCAGGGACGCCAATCGCTTCGAGAGAATCGTCGAGCACTGGGGAATTCGTCGCAGCCATCCGCAGTTCTGGTTCTACTTCCATGACCTGAGCCGGTACGTCCATGAGACCGAACCGGTGGAAGAGGGCGTGCTGGACATGAACCGGTACGAGAATCTTTGATCGACCTTTGACTGTTGGCCGGTGTCGGATCTTTAGGGCACCGCCAATCCAATGTGGGAGCGGGCTTGCTCGCGAAGGCGGTGTATCAGTCAATATTGATGTCGACTGACACACCGCCTTCG